>SLCF01000013.1 GCA_007125955.1 Bacteroidales bacterium
GATGGTTATAATCTGCGTCAAAGCGTGGCAAACAACACACTTGAACCTCAATATGTAACTTATACTATAATCCCTCATGCACATGATACAGGTTGTGATCCGGGTAATCCGATTGAAGTTACAATAAGAATAAACCCCTACCCGATAGCTGATTTATATGTGAGTGAAGAACTGGAATGTGTTGGTGCTCATACAGGAAGCATTGCGTTGGATACAGCTGAAGGATCCGGCCCATACTCTTTCAGTTGGGTAGGACCTGACAATTTTGTTTCAAATGAGCAAAATCTTATCGATATAAGTTATGGACAGTATATTGTTACTGCTACTGATGCAAATAACTGTACAGCGATTAATTCAATATACCTTTCTAATCCCGATGATATTACATTCAGCTTTAATCTGGGGGATGTTAGTTGTTATGGTGGTTCAGACGGTCATGTATTAATTGAAACTGTCGACATGGGTGGTGGTCCGCCCTATTCTTTTGAGTGGTTTGGCCCTGATGGTTTTGAATTCGATGATAACACCGACAGAGACCAAACAGGACTAATTGCCGGTGAATACTTTGTAATAGTAACTGACGGGAAAGATTGTATATATGATTCCAGAAATTACTGGGAACCGGGTACTTTTAAAATAAATGAACCCACAGAACTGGAAGTTGAAATTGAAGGTTTTGACACAAGCTGTAATATTAATGATGACGGCAAAGCCATAAGCACTGTTACTGGTGGAGCCCCCCCTTACTCCTACTACTGGACAGGTCCTGCCGGACATGTTTTTGCAGATAATACAACTCCCAACCAGGAAGATATGATGAGCGGAGAGTATACGCTTATCGTGACTGATGGGAACGGGTGTGAGAAGTCGGCTGATGTATACATTGGCGAACTTCCTCCATTTAATGTTACTGCTCATATCACTTCAGATTACAACGGTTACTCAGTATCATGTTTTGGTGCATCCGATGGCAGTATTGAACTTGAAATTGAAGGGGAATTCCCACCGTTTGATATTTTCTGGTCTTCCGGTCATACTTCTGAAACTCTAACTAATATACCGGCCGGGGAATACCACGTGATAGTTTATGATTCTGTTGATTGTCCTTCTGAAGCAACAGTTGTTTTGACCGAGCCGGAAAGGATGGAGTTGGATGTAGTGGTAAACGATGTGAGCTGCTACGGAGACCGTGACGGAGAAATACATTTATTTGCAAGCGGAGGGACTGGTGTATTCTACTACAGCTGGGAGGACGGTCAGGCTTCTGATATTGCTTTTGGAATGGAAGCAGGGAATCACTTTGTCAGAGTAAGTGACCAAAACAACTGCTATATAGACACTTCAATATATGTTTCACAACCAAATCAACTGGAGATACATCCTGTTGTAAATGAACCTTATTGCAGTGAAACCGATGATGGGTCTATAGAACTGAATACTACCGGCGGAACTTCACCCTACTTTTTCAACTGGTCAACAGGTGAAACAACTGAAAATATTTACTTTATAACAGAAGGTTCTTATACGGTTACAATAGAAGATTTCAATAATTGCATCCTCGTGGAAACAATTCTGGTAAATGCGGAAAAAGATCTATGTGTTAATATCCCCAATGCATTTACTCCAAACGATGATGGATTTAACGATTACTGGTTTATAGGAGATGAAATGGTCGGCATGCTGGGTGATATTTATCCGTATGCCGTTGTAGAAGTTTATAACAGGTGGGGTGAAATGGTGTTCAAGTCGCAGGAAGGATATCCCGATCCATGGGATGGAACCAAAAACGGTGTCCCACTTCCTATGGATTCATACCATTATGTTATTTATCTCAATAACGGAAGTCCTCCAATATCAGGTAATATTGCGATTATCAGATAGTTTTGTTTTATAAAGATTTACTGTCTTAACAAACAATCTTGCAAGATTCCCTGCAAGCTCCTCCCGCGAAAACCTATCTATATCAACTTCCTCCAGATGAAGCGTCCCATCCTTATACTTACGGTAAATTTCATTGATAACCTTCAGCACTTTTTCTTTTTTATTGAAGGGGATAGTCCATCCTGCAGCAGTTTCTCTGATTATGTTATCAACATCACTCTTTTCGGGGCAAAAAGCCAAAATCGGACGTTGTACCGCAAGATATTCAAAAATTTTACCGGTAATGATGTATGAAGCATTTTCCACCCTGTTAATGCTTAAAAGCAACAGGGCTGAAATTGCCTGGATTTCCGGAAGCTTTGATTTTAAGACATATCCGTGGATTCTAAGATTGGTATCAAGCCCTTTTGATGCAATACTCTCCAGTATTTCTCTGTCAATTCGCCCGGCCAAACATATTTCCAGGTCTTCACTGAAACCGGGAATACTCTTTTTCATTTCACACAATGCATCCCATAACTCTTCAGGATTCTGATCCCGGGAAAACATGCCTGTGTAGGTTATCCTGAACCTGTCAATTGCCGGACGATTCAGATTATTGTAGTCATCAGGGTCAAATCCGTTTGTTATAACATGGACAGGCTTGTTTGTAATTTTTTCAAAATCCTGCCTCATGGTCTCACCAACTACTACAATCCTGTCAGCTGAATTGAGACATTTTTT
Organism: Bacteroidales bacterium; assembly: GCA_007125955.1. Lineage (GTDB taxonomy): Bacteria > Bacteroidota > Bacteroidia > Bacteroidales > PUMT01 > PUMT01. The sequence continues at coordinate 2,605 of SLCF01000013.1, forward strand.
TTCAAGCTTACGGTTTAACCTGTCTGCATAAGCACTGAGCCTTAATTTCCTGTAATAGTAAATGCCTGTCCACGGATCACGGAAATCTGCCACCCAGGGAACTGATATTTTTTCTTTTAGCCGGCGAGCAATCAGATGTGCACTGTGTGGCGGCCCACTGCTAAATATGAGATCAACCGGATTTTCCCTGAGATAATGTTCAAGAAACTTCACAGAAGGGCTAATCCAGAACTTGCGAGAATCTGGGATAAAGAGATTTCCCCTGATCCATACAGCCAGTTTTTCGAAAAGAGATTCTTTCTTCTTATGCTTTATAAAGCCGGTGTGGGTTTGATTTTCCCCTCCCCCTGCCAGTCTGTTGTATAGCCCGTGAGGCTCCCTTGCAGATACTTTAAGGACTTCTATTCCATCTGGAACTTCTTTTTCAAGAGAGTGGTCATATACCGGATATTTTGCATTATCTGCAGTGAATACAACGGGTTGCCATCCATGCCTGATGAGGTATTTGGCAAATTTCAGGCAGCGCTGGACTCCTGATCCTCCGCTTGGAGGCCAGTAATATGTTATCAGCAAAACTTTACGCACAAATAGTGGAGATCTATTTATTCAATTTTTCCAGGATTTTTTTCATGCTGACCTTTTCCTCAGCAATTTCTCTGAGCTTGTTTACCGGCACCCTTTCCTGCACCATATTGTCGCGGTAACGAATAGTTACGGTTTCATCCTGTGAGGTCTGATGGTCAACAGTTATACAGAATGGAGTACCTATGGCATCCTGCCTCCTGTAACGCCTTCCAATGGAGTCCTTTTCTTCATAATGGCAGTTGAAAGTGAATTTAAGCTCATCACGAATCTTTCTTGCAATATCAGGTAACCCATCCTTTTTTACAAGAGGCAGCACTGCGAGTTTTACAGGTGCGAGAAAATCGGGGATCCTCAGTACCACTCGTTCTTCAATTTTCCCGTCTTCCTTTTCATTCTTTTCTTCACAGTAGGAAGCGGAAAGTATCATTAAAAAGAGGCGGTCAAGACCCAGTGATGTTTCTATTACATAAGGGACATAGCTTTTATTCAAATCCGGATCAAAATACTGCAGCTTTTTGCCGCAAAATTTCTGATGCTGGCCAAGGTCAAAATCGGTTCTGGAATGTATCCCTTCAACTTCTTTAAACCCAAAGGGAAATTCAAATTCAATGTCGGTTGCAGCCTCGGCGTAGTGTGCAAGCTTATCATGATCGTGAAACCTTAGTTTAGAATCTTCAAGCCCTAAAGCCTTAAACCAGTCCATCCTGGAATTTTTCCAATGCTCAAACCACTCCTTTTCTTCCCCGGGACGTATAAAAAATTCCATCTCCAGCTGTTCGAATTCACGCATCCTGAAAATGAACTGACGTGCAACGATTTCATTTCTGAATGCTTTCCCGGTTTGTGCAATCCCGAAAGGGATCTTCATCCTTCCTGATTTTTGAACATTCAGGAAGTTCAGAAAAATACCCTGGGCTGTTTCCGGTCTGAGATATATCTTATTAGCTTCTTCACTGAGGGATCCCAGCCTGGTGTCAAACATTAGATTAAACTTGCGAACATCTGTCCAGTTCTTCGAACCGGATACAGGATCGGAAATATCGCAATCAATTATAATCTTTTTTATTTCTGCAAGATCATCCCGGTTCAGGGCATCCACATACCTTTGCCTGATATTTTCTATCTTCTCCTGCGTATTTATGACTCTCTGATTCGTTGTACGAAATTTTTCTTCATCAAAAGAATCACCAAATTTTTTTGATGCCTTCTCTATTTCCTTATTAATTTTTGCTTCCTGTTTTTCAATATATTCTTCTATAAGTACATCCGCCCTGTAACGTTTCTGGGAATCTTTATTATCTATAAGCGGATCATTAAAAGCACTTACGTGTCCTGATGCCTCCCAGACCTTCGGGTGCATAAAGATCGCTGAATCCAGCCCTACTACATTTTCATTAAGATATACAACCGCATCCCACCAGTATTTAATAAGATTCTTTTTCAACTCCACTCCAAACTGCCCGTAATCGTATACAGCGCTTAATCCGTCATATATTTCACTTGATTGAAAAATAAAACCGTATTCCTTGGAATGAGCTATCACCTTTTTGAACAAATCATTCTGACTCATGTATTCAGCACTTTAATGGTTTGTTTATCAATAATTCGCAAAAATACGTTAAATAGTTATTTTTCTGAATTAATTCAGGTGATTTTTGCACATTAAACTACAGGGGAGCATAATTGTTTACCCTGTAAGTTTAATATTCTATCTTTGTGATTAACATCCATAATACTTGAAATGAACAGGAAAACTGATTTTTTGGTGATTGGTTCAGGAATTGCCGGTTTATGTTATGCCCTGAAAGCAGCGGATGCCGGGAAGGTTTGCATTGTAGCAAAAAGTGATCTGGAAGAAACAAACACTAAATACGCACAGGGAGGTATAGCCGCTGTAATGAGGCCGCCCGACAGTTTCGAAAAACATATAAACGATACTATTGCCTGCGGTGATGGATTTTGTAAACAGGAAATCGTTGAAATGGTTATCAAGGAGGCTCCGGAAAGAATAAGAGAGCTTATAGAGTGGGGGGTTGAATTCGACCGTGATCCTGACGGGAAATTTAACCTTACAAAAGAAGGCGGCCATACCGGAAACCGTGTGCTTCACCATAAAGACAACACTGGTGAAGAGATCCAGCGAGCACTCAAGCAAAAAATTAGTAGCCACCCCAATATTGAAATACTTGAGCATCATTTTGCAGTTGATCTTATTACACAACATCATCTCGGAAAGAAAGTAAAGAGATCGCATACTGATACTGAATGCTATGGAGCATACATAATGAATCAAAAGGGGTCTGATGTTTTCTCCCTGCTTTCAAGAACAACAGTTATTGCTACAGGAGGTATAGGCAATCTGTATCACACAACCACTAATCCCGTTATTGCAACAGGCGACGGGATAGCAATGGTTTACAGGGCAAAGGGAAAAGTGAACGATATGGAGTTTGTACAGTTTCATCCCACCTCGCTTTTTAATCCGGGAGAAAGACCTTCTTTCCTTATATCAGAAGCTCTCAGAGGTTTCGGAGCTGTTCTGAGAACCATGGACGGGGAAGAGTTTATGACACAGTATGATTCAAGGGGAAGCCTTGCTCCAAGAGATATTACTGCACGGGCAATTGACAAGGAAATGAAAATCCGGGGAGATGACCACGTTTTACTTGATGCAACCCACCTTGACCCTGTCAAGCTTAAGGAAAATTTCCCCAACATCTATAAAAAATGCAAAAAGACAGATATTGACATCACCAAAAACATGATCCCGGTTGTTCCTGCAGCTCATTACCTTTGTGGAGGTATAGAAGTTGACAAAAACGGGAAAAGTTCAATAAACAGGCTATATGCCATAGGCGAAGCCTCTTCTACAGGTCTGCACGGAGCAAACAGGATGGCATCCAATTCGCTTATGGAGGCGGTTGTTTTTGCACACAGGGCTGCTGAAGAAAGCAAAAAACAGTTTAATAAATATGAAATAAATTATAATATTCCACAATGGAATATTGAAGGAACAAACTATCCCGAAGAGATGGTGTTGATAACCCAGAATTATAAGGAGATGCAACAAATAATGAGCAACTATGTCGGTATTGTTCGCTCAAACCTGAGGCTTAAAAGAGCTCTGGCAAGACTTAAAATAATTTACCAGGAAACTGAAGAACTGTATAAAAAATCTACTCTTTCGGTAAATTTATGTGAATTGAGAAATATGATAAATGTAAGCTATCTAATTATTAAAATGGCCCAGAAATTAAGAGAAAGCAGGGGGCTTCACTATACTCTTGATTACCCCTCTAAAAAATCGGGGATGGAATTTTAATATATCAGTCAGGCTCACTGATTTTTTTAATTTCGGAATAATTTTATTGAGACTTGATAATAAACGGATATAAAAGTTCAACCAAACTCTTTGACTATGAAAACTGGTCGGTTAATTAAATCTTTTATCTGCCTGTTGCCAATACTTTTCTCTGCAAACATAAAAGCACAGGAGATTGTAACAAATATCAGCATTGACAGGCTAATAAATGATGTTTTTATTCTTGCCTCAGACAGCCTTGAAGGACGACAGTTTCCTTCCGAAGGCAAAAGAATGGCTGCCCGCTATATTGCAGGAGAATTTGAAAAGGCCGGCTTACAGCCTATAAATGATGAGGAAGGCAATTATTATCAGAGAATTCCGGTTGTAAAACATGATCATGGATCAACACGCATATATCTTGAAGGAGAACACGTTCCCCGTTCCAATAATTATACTTTTGCATCAACTCAACCTTTATCGGACAGCCTTAAACTTACCGTAATATTCAAAGGCAGAATCGAACCGGAGGATATTACTGTTTCAGGTAATGATACCATGATTCACCTTGTTGAGAAGGATATCGAAACAGCAATGGAAAAAATAGAGCAAATTGCAGAATCTACCGGAATTGAGCATTTTGCTTTAAGCCTATTGTCAAACAGACGCAATTCTAACCTTATCAATGCCGAATCAAGAGCTCTTCAGCCCAGGTATCCGGAAAGCCCTTTTGGTTTTGGAGCGGGTGAAGTGAATTGGCTCCACTCCTATCTTCCTGAAAGTAAAAATAATCTTAACGTATTGCTTGCAGGGGAAACCCTGTTTAAAAAGTTATACGGTGCGGGAAAAGGGTGGATGAACTTTAATCTGCGGAGGTATGCGCGAAATACGGGAGCTCTGGATAATCCCATCTCAGAGCTTACCGTTTCATCATCTTTCAGAATTGAAAAAAGTGTGGAATATGATGAAAATGTAATCGGCTTTATAGAAGGGAGCGATTTGAAAGATGAATATATAATTATTTGTGGCCACTACGATCATTTGGGCAAAAGAGGTGAAAATATTTATTACGGTGCCGACGACAATGCTTCAGGCACCGCTGGTGTTATGGAGCTTGCAAGAATGTTTGCCGATGCAAAGAAAAACGGGGCTGATTTCAATCGAAGCATTGTATTTATAGCATTTGGAGCCGAGGAAACCGGACTTAACGGCTCTTCATATTATGTTTCAAACCCGGTATTTCCTCTTGAACAAACATTGCTGGTAATCAACATGGACATGATCGGCAGATCGGATGTTTCTGCAGACAGGCGAGGACATGTTTATACGAGGCCAATAGGTGGCGACAAGCGTGAAATAAGGCAGCATTTCAGAACTGCCGGGGGACAGATCGATAATCTGAGATTACTCTACAGTCAGTCACCCTTAAACAATTTGATGTGGCGCTTCGGTTCTGATCACTATCCTTTTGTCAGACGAGATGTTCCTGCGGTAGTTGTAACAACAGGAACCCATCCCGATTATCATTTACCCGCTGATACTCCGGAAAAAATTAACTACAGGAATATGGTAAATATCCTCAAAACAGTTTTTGCTGTTATCGTAGAACTGGATGAGATGTAAGCTGTAAAGATGAGAAGGTATCTGGCAGGTTTAGCAGGTTTTTGCTGTCATTCCAGAACTGGACAAGATGTCAAAAGGTCAAAAGGGCATATTTTTTTATCCCGTAAGTATGGATTTTTATCTTCAATACCCTGTTAATAACCCCTTTTTGCTAAACGGGTTGAAGCATCATGAAGGCTATGTTAAAAAAGTTATTTTCAAAAGTATTAATAAGGGTGAGAATGTTTTACCATTTCTTCAAGGACTTTTAAAAAACATTGGTGGATCTCAAATGGATTTTTATACCGGAAATTTGGCTCCGGTTGAAATCGCTGAAGAGATAGAGAAGGTGCTTAAACAATCGGATACATACTCAAAGCAGAAATTTCTTTCCTGGATTTATAGCAATAACGGATTCCAAACCCTGAAGCTGTCAGATAATTCAGTATGGGTGTTAATGGAAGGAAACATACCTGAACGTTACATTCATATTCATCCGGGGAGGCATTCCCCCAAAACAGTTCGACTTCGTGCAGGGACACTCAAGAGTGCAATTGCTGTTGTTGTTTGGGCAGGTATCTATGGAAAACCTGCCACAAATTTGAAAGTTGTAAATGAAGCAAGGAAAGCGTTGCTGAATGAATCGCCAGTAAAACATATAAGTCGGCTAAGCGGACTTGGTGCGGTAATAATGAGATTTAACAGCAGCATATAATACAGAATCCAAAATTCAGTTATGCTTAAACAATAAAAGCAGGAGCGGTTATTATTTTTGCAAAAAAATATGCCCTGAAAGCAACAAAAAAAGCTTAGAAAAAATAAACAGGGCGCACCTGATTAACTGCCGCCCATCCCCCTACTGTTGCAGTCTCTCCTGCATCCCCGTGAGTTCTCTCCACATTTGCCGGGCATGTTATCAGCACGTTTTATCTCCACCCGGCGCCCTGGCTTACTCCAAGGACAGGACAGGCAGCAGCAGGTGCAATAATTTAACGGAGAAAAGTATATCTTATCCCGGCGTAAACTTTCCTGCCGGTAAAAGGTCCCCATACTACAGATGCATCAAAGTAGTCGCCAAACGGATCATCGTAAGCTATAATTGGATTATCCTGTTTGAAATCTGTGATATTTTCACTTCCAATGTAAATGTCGAAGTTTGCAAAACGTCTTGTAACCTGGGCGTGCATTAGGTGGTAAGATGGGGAGAATTCATCCCATCTGTATTGTGAAGGATTTCCACCGGAATCGGGAAGGCGTCCGGGTCCGTTATACTGGTTGGCGACATAAAAATACCAGTCCTCCATAGGAGTTTCATACGAAAGAGTAAGTATGCCCCTGTGTTCATTTACAAACGGAAGCCGCCTCAATTCTCCGTTAATAGTAGCTTTAACATCATTGATACGGTACGCCCCATGTACCTCAAAGCCGTTGAAAACCTCAAAAGTTAAATCAGCCTGTAAACTATTAGAATAAGATTTGCCATCAAGATTGTAAAAAACAACTCTTTGTGCATCCTGATCCAGGTCAGCTATCACCTGGTTTGTAAATTCAGTACGGTAAAAATCGATGTTCAAAGCCACTTCCCTGTCACCGCTCAAATGCATAATACGCGAAAAATTAAGACCGTAATTCCATGCTTCCTCTACCTTGAAGTCCTCTTCTATGAAGAGTTCTCTCGAGCTGGCCAAAATCGGAGAATTTTCTGCAAAGATATTGGCAGAGCGGTATCCCCGTCCGGCTGATCCTCTAAGTATATTATGTTCATCAAATTCGTAGCGAAAATGAACCCTTGGTGTAAAAAACCAGCCGTATTCACTGTTATGATCGGCTCTGAATCCTGTTATAAGTGAGAATTTTTCAAGGTAATTATAGGTATATTCACCAAAAGCACCTGGAACAGATTCCACCCTGTCATATTTTACCTCATTGAATATTTCTGAATAATCATCATACATATAGCTTAAGCCGGCTGAAATATTGTGGGCTGCAGTTCCTATAATTGTCTGGTAAAGCAGGCTGGCATTAAAACTCTTTTGATTCCCGTCATATGTATTTAGTCCGAAAAAGGAGCTTTGGTCATATACTGTACCAGTGGCCATTGCAGCTATACTGGAAAGTTCGCTGTCAGGCACTGCAAATCCTCCTTTGAAAAATCCCTGGATCTTCCTTGTGTTTACACCCAATCCGTAAGCATTCTGGGTTCCGTAGTCGGTGGATTTGTTGAAATCCTTCTGTCCTCCCCTCCTGTCTTCATTGAGAAAATGTAGTCCAAATTGCACGTGGAACCTGTGTGCATCCTCATAATTCCACCTGTTTATAAAATTTACCTGCGTCCCCAGCGGAACATCCAGGAATGTGTTCTCATTGTGATCAATTTTTGTTTGCTGTGTGGAGACATGCCCAAGAATCATAGTACTCCATTCATCATTGAATTGTACTGCCGAAGTGAGATTGCCTTCATATCTTCCTTCGGTATTGGCAAAAGCATTTAAAAAAAGCGGTTCACTGTGTTGCGGTTTCTTATACTCGACATTTATCAGTCCCGTTATTGATTCGTATCCGTTAAGGACGGAAGAAGCACCCTTTGATATCTGGATCGATTCCATCCATGGTCCCGGGATATATGTAAACCCGTACGTTGATGAAAGGCCCCTTATGTTTGGGATGTTTTCAAACATAATCTGACTATATATTCCATCAAGACCCAGCATTTCGATTCGCTGGGCACCTGATACGGCATCTGCATATCCCACATCAACTGTCGCACTGCTTTCAAAGCTTTCTGCCAGATTGCAGCAAGCCAGCGTTTGCAGTCCCCGCTCAGTTATTACCTCGGCATGTGCCGGCTGAAGCCGTGAAACATAACTTGTTCCCATGCGCCGGCGGATTGTCAGTTCATCTATTTCCACATTGGTTTCCAGAATTATTTCTATTTCGGTTCTGCCCGGTGGTATCGGAATACTATCCGGTGCATACCCAGTATAATTGACAACAAGAATAAGGGTATCGGTTGTATTAGGCTTATGTACATCAAAGAACCCTTTCTCGTCAGTTGTGCTGCCGAAGGTTGTTTCTGCAAAATGAACTGTTGCAAAGGGAAGCGGCTCCACCACCTGTTCACCGTTTTCTTCTACAACAGTATATACAAAACCCCTCAGATGTTCATGGGCATTTAAACTCAAGGTAATAAACAGAGCTGCTGACATCAAGATTATTTTGGATTTCATGTTTATTTAATTTATGTTTTTTTATATCAAATTGAATAAAAATTATAGAAATCTATTTGAAATTGATTAGTTGACAGGTACAACAAAACCTGCTGATAATATCAGCAAACTTGCAGTTGCAGGGTCAGGACTTGAAAATCATAAAATAAGCTGGCGGTTCAGATAAACTATATCCTTACCGGAATTGAAAAGGGGGGGCGGGATTGATGTTAAAAAATGGTTTTGGCTTGATTCAATTATTGTTTGAAAAATGATTTGATAAATTGCAGGGAAAAAAGTGATTTCAAATATTTCATCCTGCAAGTTACAAACTGTATTCTTTAAATAATTATCAGGAATACTTAAATAAAAAAGCGAATCGGAACAACAGTGAAAATTTTTAAAATATTCACCGTTTGCGGGCATTTTTTTATTCTCTTCCGGGGTTCCTGAAGAATTGTGATTATGATTACATCCATCCCTGGTTTCGCAATCACAATTATCATCTTCCTGGTGGCTTGAGCAGCAATTTTCAGATTCTGGGATATCCCACATAACCTCTGTATCCCCGGTAATATCACAATGATGAAAATTGATATAAAAACCGGATGACACGATCAAAAACAAAAATGTAAGTGCTATAACAGCGATATTTTTGAGTGTTTTAGCCATCCATCCCAAAATAAATAACAGATTAGGTATTATGTAAAATTACATCATTTTTTTATTCTTACAACATTCATAAAGAGATACCGGTACTGATACCGGTATCTCCTATGCTCTTTTTATGTGCCTCTAAATCAGATGTTTCTTTTAAAAGTCCGTTATTTCCACATTATTCCTGTAATCACCAAGAAGGTGCTCAGCAAAGTAATAACGTTTCATCCTGTTGAAATATTCAGAGAAACGACCGAAACCGTGCCTCATTCCGGGAAATATCATCATATCGAATCTTTTGTTGGCGTTAATGAGTGCCTCAACAACCCTGAGTGTTCCTGCAGGATGCACATTATTGTCTATGTCACCATGCACTAAAAGAAGATGGCCTTTAAGATTTTCTGCCAATTCCTGGTTTGGTGGAATATTTGATTCAAAAACAGTCTTTGTTTTTTCCTCCTTTTCTTCTTCATCACCGGCTCCCTCTTTTTCCTCAATCTCTTCATTCTCCTTTTCTTCGTCTTCTATGGTTTTGGTAATTTCCTTCACCCCGTGGTGAACTTCACTCCACCACATATTATATACATTGTTATCATGATTCCCGGCTGATGAAACAGCAACCTTGTAGAAGTCAGGGTAAACAAACATTGCGGCAGTTGACATGAATCCCCCGCCCGAATGACCATAAATACCTACCCTGTCTATATCAATAAATGAGTGTCTGTCGGCAAGCTGCTGAAGTCCATATTTATTGTCATCAAGAGGATAATCGCGTAAATTCCCGTAACCATAAGTATGGTAATGCTTTGAACGTACCGGGTGTCCTCCCCTTTGTCCCATTGCAACAACAATAAACCCAACCTGTGCAAGAGGAACGTTTCTGTTTAAGGAGAACCTCGTTGGAGTAGGCTCAGTTTGCGGGCCCGGGTAAACATGCGTGATAATGGGGTATTTTTTGTCCGGATCGAAATCAAAAGGTTTCCACATAACCCCATACAGGTCGGTTACCCCGTCGGCAGCTTTCACTGTAAAAGGCTCCGGCATTTTCCAGCCGGCTTCTTCCAAACGTGAGATATCGGCAGTTTCAAGTTCCATCACCAGGCCGCCATTATTGTCGCGCAAAACAGAGCGGGGAGCTTCATCCACACGGGAAATATTGTCAACAAAATATTTACTGGATTCAGAAATGTTGAATGTGTGGGAAGCATTTTCAGGTGTAAGAAGTGACAGATTTTGACCACTGAAATCAACCCGGTAATACATGGGATAGTAAGGATTAACTCCCTCTTCCCTTCCAAATGCCTGGAAATAAATTTGTCTGTTCAGAGTATCTATTTGTGAAATGCTGCCCACATTAAAATTCCCTTCAGTGATCCGGTTCTTGAGATTCCCTTCGCTATCATAACGGTAAAAATGCGCCCAGCCATCACGTTCCGAAAACCAGATCAAATCTTCCCCGTCCTCAATAACAGCAAGCCTGGCATATCTTGTATTGAAATAAGGTTTGCTTACTTCATGGAAAAGCTCGGTAACTTCTCCTGTTTCAGTATCCACAACACAAAGGTCGATTTTGCTCCAAGTTCGGTCACGTCTTACAAAGTACAGCTTGTCTGACGAATCTCCCATAAAAAAACCTCCTCCGTAACCGAAATAGCTGCCGCCAAGTGCCTGGTCAACATATTTGCTGGCATCTACATCAACCCTGCTTTTTGTTTCAACATCAAATATCGAAAGGCTGTCCTGTGGCACATTTTCCTCGCCGGGCATAGGATACTTATATGTTTCAAGAGTGGGACGGGGATCTGCAAGAGAATTTATTACCCAAAAATCTTCTACATCACGGCTGTCACGACGATTTACAAACAGTTTTTCGGAATCATTAAACCATCTTGCAGCAGCCCTTACCCTTTCATCGGTTGTAGTATCACCTGCACTTGCAGCAAAGCTGAACCAACGTTCTCCATCTTCTGTCAGCTGGATTTCCACACTGTCAGGATCATCTGCCTCCATAAGATAGAGATTGTGATCTTTAGCAAATACTATCCATGTACTGTCTGGTGAGTAATTTTTCCAGCGTTCGCGTTCTTCTTCCTCGACTTTATCTCCCATTTCCAACTCACGGGTACGTAAATTGTAGGAAAACTCAATACTGTCAACCTCGAAGGTCATATTCTCATTATCGTCCTTAATTTCAATATTTGTAATTGGCAAATCGAGAGAATTATATGGCTCATTTGTAAGCTTTGTTAATTCTGATGCCATATATTCTGTGTCGAACAAAGGTTCTTTTGACCTTGCTTCAGCATCGACAAGAATGAATTTTTTCCCGTCAGATGTTTTAAAACTGTACCAAAACCTTTCGACCTCATTGAACCAGTTACCCTGTACACCAAGGTCTCCGACCCATTCACGCATGTTGCTTACACTGAATTTTTCAGCCTGTTCAAAATTTGCTTTTTGACCATAAATTGTGGAGGAAGCAAATAGCAATAAAAAAAAGAAAATGAGTTTTTTCATATGTGCAAATTTTTGTTAATTAAATAAAAATATATTGTTTGTGAATATTTTGGAATTCATATATAGATCACAATCTATAAATTATCAAATATCGCCTCAGCAATAGGCAGATCCAGGGAGGTTGTGATTTTAATATTTTCCCTGTTACCCTCTGCAAGATGTATCAGATATCCGGCAGCTTCAACAACCGAAGCATCATCACTGAAACATGAGGATCCTTCACAATTATAAGCTTCAAGAAGGATCTCTCCCTTAAAGACCTGGGGAGTTTGCACCATCTTAAGTCTTTCCCTGTTTAGAGCAACATTTTTACCATCTTCAACCTTCCTTACAGATTCAACAGGATCGGTCACAGGCACCGCATTTCCCATAACAGAAGCCATATCATAGCAAGCCTGTATTGTTGAGACGTTCACAAGAGGCCTGACTCCATCATGTACTCCTACAAGATGATCTTTGTGTATTTTTTCAAGTGCATTTTTAACCGACTGGAAACGTGTTTCCCCTCCTTTTACAACAGTGTGCTGAATGCCAAAACTATGCTGTTCGCATAAAGTTTCCCAATAAGGAATATGCTCTTCAGGAAGGGCAATTATGATTTTTATATTGCTGTCAAAAGAGTAGAACCGCTTTATGGAATGCATAAGAACGGGCTGATTTTTTAAAAGCAAAAACTGCTTGGGTATAAGAGCATTCATCCGACTGCCAGAACCACCGGCAACTATTATAACCGTTTTGTTCATTAAAGAGGTGTTTTCAATTAATAAAAATATAAAAAAAAAAGGTCACAACAGGCTTTTGATAAGAAAAATTGCCGTCACCTGTAACGATTTTAAAAGATAAACGTCTTGTATATAAAAGAAAGGCGGAAAAAATATAGTTAAAAATGAATAATCATCTTGACAAATTGATAAGTTTTGAGGAAAAAAAAGTTGATGAACTTTACAGAATTCGTTATGAATTAAACTATGAATTTCAACAAGAAAATTCAATTCCAATATTTCTTTCAAAATTCAGAAACCAGGAAGAAGTTGAAAGAGAACTGGAAAAAGCTCACACGCAACTTTCCATATATAAAATTCAAAAAATGATGGGTTTCTGAATTTACGATTTTAAACAGTGGTTTTTTAAGATTAAGGGGCTGTCTCAAAAGGGCTGCCCCTTTAATACAATAATTTCAGATCACTTATGCCCTGTATATTTGAACCTTTTAATGCTTTTCTTGGGGGTTTTTTCAAATTCTTCGGGATGAATTAAAATCTTTGACAAATTCATAAAAGAAGGAAGTTCTTTATTCATGTTCTTAAGGTGGTCTTCCATAATTTTTTCAAGTTCTGCTTCACTTATGTTATCTTTATCAACTGCTTCATAATCCGGGTATACCAGTGCAACCAACTTATTGTCCTGTTGTGTCACCACTGACTCCATAATATAATTAAGGTTATTCAACTTAGCTTCAACTTCTTCCGGATAAATATTCTGACCGGACGGACCCAGGAGCATACTCTTGGACCGGCCCATTATATATATGTATCCATCCCTGTCAATCAATCCCAGATCACCCGTATGCAACCACCCTTCCTCATCGAGAGCTTCTTTTGTTGCTTCAGGATTCTTGTAGTAGCCCATCATAACATTCTCGCCCTTTACAAATATCTCCCCAACCTCATTATAAGGATCTTTCGAATCTATTTTAACCTCGAGGGAATCAACAATCTTGCCGGCAGAACCAAGCCGCGCTTTGTCCCAGTTTGCATAGCTAATAAGAGGGCCACACTCAGTCATACCATATCCTATTGAGAAAGGAAATTTTATTTTCCTTAAGAATATTTCAACATCTTTATTGAGAGCAGCACCCCCGATCACGATCTCATGGAAATTGCCTCCAAAAACGTCAATTAGCTTCTTTCTGATTTTGCTATATATTATTTTATTTAGCCCCGGCACATTTGTTAACTTACCTGCCACACCTTTTTCCAGTGCAGGTAAAATCTGCTTTTTATAAATCTTTTCTATTATGAGAGGAACTGCCAGAACCAGTTTTGGTCTTATTTCCTTGAAAGCCTGTAGTATAACCTGTGGCGAGGGCGTTTTGGTAAGTAATGTTATATGGCAACCCAGAGTAAAAGGCCAAAGAAATTCAAATGCACAACCATATGCATGGGCTAGCGGAAGGAATGATACAATATTGTCTCCTGGTTGTAAAGGCATATTATTGTTTGCATATACAACATTGGCAATAAGACTATTATGAGGAATCATCACCCCTTTTGAAAAACCTGTAGTCCCTGATGTGTAACTTATCACTGCCAGATCTTCATTCGGTACATCGGGAAAAGAGCATTCTTCCGGGCCAAAGGTATTGTTGTACTTCTTTTCAAATAGAATATCCAGATCAGAAATCACTTTATTAATTTGCTTGTTTCCTTTATCGGAGAGGACTGTGAGATCTGATACGGAGAGTATTGCTTTCAAATTAGTCATCTTTGATTCATCAAGTGTATCAAAAATGCTTTCACTTGCAAAAAGTAAAACTGAATCTGAATGATTAACAATATGATGCACATCATTGGGTTTGAAATCCGGCAGAATCGGAACAATAACTGCACCATAGGATATAGTGGCAAGATACACTACTGCCCATGAGGCTGAATTTTTGCCGATCAATGCTACCTTATCGCCTTTTTCAATATTGTTCTCTTGTAAAACAATATGTATGCGGGCTATCCTTCGGGCAACATCAGAATATTTTAAGCTTTCACCTTTATAGTCAGTAAAAGCATTGATATTCCAGTTTTCCCTGATACTGTTCTCGATAAATTCTATGAAGTTTTCTTTCATCATGGCTTTAGCCTTTTGGTTGAGTTATAAAGGTAAAAAGTATGGTTTATAATTACAAAAAATAACAGTAAGTTGAAGTGAAATTCGAGAATCCCTTGCATATATAATTTTCCTGTAAAAAGGCTGAACAAAACGCGTTATTTTCGTTTTTCAATCATAAAAAAGGCATCCTTTCCGGGATAATTCAATTTTTTTACAGCAACATCTTCCGGATAAATGAAATATTTCACATCTGCTTCTGAGCAAAGTACGTTTTCTGCATTGTACAATTGGGTGTGGATATTTGCAATCCTTTTGTTTATCTCTTTTATATGGCCTTTCACGGTAACAGCTCCCTGATCAACAAATACCGGTTTTCTGTAATGAATCTCCATTGATGCGGTTACACCTCCTGTTCCTGCCTTTACATATACAACCCAGCTTGCAATCTCATCCTGCAAAGTGGCCTGTATTCCACCATGAAGAACATTAATATAACCCTGGTAATTTTCGGCAGGATCCCATTTCGAGATAATATAGTCGCCTTCTTCAAAAAACTCAAGATGAAGACCAAAATCATTTCGGGGGTCACAACCAAAACACCTGAACTCTCCCTTATCGATAAACGGATTACGTATCTTCCTCATAATTTAATTTTATATTAATCTAATCTTTTTTTTAAAATTTTCTTACTCCTGAAAAAAATTTTTATCCCATACAAGAGCTGATGACCCCAGTACAGCCGGGTTATTATTTAAAAACGAAGGCAAAATTTCGACTTTGTCACTGAATACTTTCATCATGTTATCTTCCATACTGGTTTTAGTTGGTGAAATTATAAGATCCCCGGCATTTGCCACTCCTCCTAAAACGAAAATTGCACGTGGACTTGTTAGCGCTACAACATCGGACAGTTTGCGGCCAAGAACCATACCTGTGTAATCAAAAGCTAATTGTGCAAGTTTATCACCTTTCATTGCAGCTTCAGTTATCATTCGAGAATCAAGGTCTTTGAAGCTAACTGATCTTAACTCGCTTTGAGTGCTGTAGTTCCGAAAAAGCTGATGCAGCGTTTTTTTTATGCCGACTGCTGAAACATAGGTTTCAAGGCAACCGCGACGTCCGCAATTACATAACCTTCCGTTTCTGTATACATTAATATGCCCCAGCTCGCCGGCAAGTCCATCATGTCCGGTAATTAATCTGCCATTTGAAACAAAACCGCTTCCAAGTCCTGTACCAATAGTAATGACCAAAAAATCTTTCATTCCTTTTGCGCCCCCATAGATCATTTCCCCTATTGCCGCAGCATTCGCATCATTGGCAAGTATTACAGGCTCTACCCTTATTTTACGAAATTCCTCAACCAAAGGAAGCACACCTTTCCATGGTAAATTTGGGGCAAATTCGATATTGCCGGTTTTTGTATTACCGTTTGGCGCACCAATGCCAATCCCTTCAATTTTATATTCATCTTTAATAAGGATTTTGCCTTCCTCTATTATATCACTGAGATGATGAAGATATTCCACTATCCCTTTGCCGGAGTCTGTAAATATTTCCTTTTCAAACAGGCAGTTGCCTTTTTGATCAACTATCCCCAAAATAGTGTTTGTCCCACCTATGTCAATCCCGACGGCGGCCTTTTTCATTGGCTGTTTATTTTGTTTTACTTCATGAAACAATTCAAAAGTATAATTTAAATTCAAAAAAAATAACTTCTATAAAAGAAGAAATAGAAACAAGCCTCAAATCCTGTTTTAAATTAGCCGTAAATTTTAGCCCAGTTCAAAAAAAAATCTTATATTGCTTATTATTCGGTGTTTAAACCCGGCATTTGTATGAAAATTCCTTTTCATATTTTTTTTGGAAAATATTCACGAAATTGATTAACTAAAATATTTACAGATGAAGCACTTAATTGTTCCCGTTGACTTTTCAAAAGAATCAATGAACGGCATTGAGCTGGCTGTTTTGATCTCATCAAAAACAGGAGCTGATATCCAACTGGTTTATGTGCAAAAGAAAATCCCGGATCATTTCCCTGGGTCGGAAAGCGAGCACACTAAACTTGCAAAACAACATTTCAGCGAACTGATCGATAAATATGAAGGAAAACTGGCATCAAATGTAAAGCTGGATTTCATAATCAAAAAAGGGAAAGTTTACCAGGAAATAGTTAATCAAGCTGATGCATTCGAGGATTCAGCAATTGTGGTTTCAACACATGGGGCTTCGGGTTTTGAAGAATTTTTCATGGGAAGTAATGCCTTCAGGATCGTCACTGCTACCACAAAGCCAGTATTTACCATCCGTTACGGGGTTTTGCCCAAAACTATCAGGCAGATTATACTTCCTATAGATGTTACAGAACAGTCAAGGCAGAAAGTTCCTTTAACTGCAGAGTTGGCAAGACTGTTCGGTTCAAAAATCCATCTTCTTACAGTTTCTTCTACAAAGGATGAAAAGGTAACAAACAAACTGAGGGCATATTCCAGGCAGGTGGCAGAATATTTAAAGGACCACGGGGTGCCATATTTACAGGACAGCAGTTTCGGCACAAATGTACCTGATAAGATTATTGAATATACAACAGAAAACAACGGGGATCTGATATCGATAATGTCTGAGCAGGGAACAAACATCACAAACGTATTTCTTGGAAGCTATGCCCAGCAGATGCTGAACAAGGCTCCTGTGCCGGTATTGTGCATCACACCCAAAGAATTAAAGATACTGGACAGCTTTAAAGCTTCAGGTGGATAAATGATTAAAGAGGTGAAAGGCAGGAATGCACAACTTAAGCAATAGCTTCTCCATAATCCAATTCAGGATTATGAGTTTAAGGCTGTTGAATTACCCGAAAGCGTTGGTTTTATTTTTTAACCTTTCCGATTTTTTGCTCTACAGAACTGATCTTGCCCTCAAGTCTGCCTGAACCGTTTTTTCTTATATCCATCTTGATTGAGGAATAGACTCTAGAAGAGTCGGGCTCAATCTTATTATATGCATTTTGTATAATTTGTAAAGCTTCCTGCACGGTTTCTGTTTCGATAATAGTTCCCATAGCGGTCAGTTTATAGTTTACTCCACTATCCCGGATCATACCGATAATTTTGCTGACATAAGGACTTACACTTTCTCCCTTGTCGGTCGGGAACATTGAAAACTCCAATAATACTGACATTTTTGAATAATTTTTATGTTAATAATAAAGATTCCATGTCTCTTCAGTAAACCAGTTTGATCTTACGTTTATAGGTTCAGGATAAAATATTCCAATCTCCGGCTGAATTCCTTCCAGGTAATTGCCGGTATCCCAGACATTATTGCGGTTTCTGTCAAAAATTGCTTTAATCCTGTAATTTTGAGGTGCCAGGTAATCAAACACCAATTCACTCTCTTCTGCCAGAATTTCTTCCCTTAATACATTATAATTATCATCCGTAAGTTGAATAATAACCTGCTCAGTCACATCCTCAACATTCAATATAATTGTTCCATAATAATCTTCAGATCTTATCTCAAATCCAATCTGCAGTGTATCATTTTGATTACCGAAAATATCAGTGAATGCCCCGGGTAATACCTCTAATTTGTAATTTTCCCCTGGATCCCATTCTGATATAAAGTCGCATTTTCTCAGGAAAATCGAATCCTGCAGGAATTCATATTCTACTGGTACGATTGTATCCTGAACATGAAAAAGATTGACTTTTTCCTCATCCACACTTGCAACGGGAGTGTCAAAAATAAAAGCAAAATTCTTGTTTAGCTCTAAAACACCGTTGTTTCTGACGCTTGTGCGAACTTCCAAATGATCCTCTTTTTCACTTCTGGGAGTCAGAAAAGTTATTGTATCCCTTTTCCGGTGAAGCGAATCAGAGGGACCTGTTGCCCAGTAAACGGCCTCAAACTGAAGCGAATCATTACTCATTACGTCCTGATCGGTTAACCAGTATATAACCGAATCCATATCCTGTGATATTTCGGTTATTTTCCAGTTATCCCCCGGACTGAAGTTCAGGGGCGTTATATCCCAATCCTTTTTCAGAGGTTTGTTGAACCTGAAGAATAATTTGCCTCTTATATCCCTTCTGAATAATTCAAGCCGTTGCATTCCAGTTGCTTCCCTGAAAAGGTACAGAGTATCTCCAGGAGGGTAATTAATTGAATATCCGTTTCTTATTGAATCAATTGTATCTTTCTCATCAGAGGGCACCTGAACCGGACTGATAAATTCATCCCTGAATCCTATTGCCTCCTCTCCTGGTCTCTCGTACAGATAGTTGTTCCCTTCACCCTTCAGGGCAAATACCCTGAATGTATCTGCCCGCAGATTATTAATCCTGAAACGTCCTTCACTGTCGGTTCTTGCCGCATAGAGAGGCATTGAGGTGTAAGGGACAGAATCGTTCAGGTTATCGTACATCATTACTAAAACATTTTCAACAGGTTTGCTTTCAAAAGCATCAAGAACAATACCGGTGTAATAAAGAGAATCTATCTCATCACCTGTAGAAAAAACAAATTCATTATCTTCCAGGACATTCCCTTCATTAAGGTCCACTATGCCCTCCCCGAAATTGAGCAAATAGGTTGTGTTGGGAATCAACTCTGTATTAAGATCTATCCTCACGGTTCTGCCCCTCAGGGTAAACTGCGGCCTTTCCTTTTGGGGTGGAGAAATGATCAGTTGTCTGTCAATATTTCTGAGTTGTACAAATTTGTCAAATGTAAGTTCAATAACAGGAGATGAAATATTGGTTGAATAATTTTCAGGATTGCTTTCAACAATAACCGGAGGAATAGAATCACGTGGTCCGCCTGTAGGGGGGACTATATTTGCACACTGCTGAAAAACCATAAGTGAACTTAATGATGCAAGAAACACCAAAATTGAGATCAATGATAATAGTCTATTTGCCCTCATTATACGTTATTTATACAATCTTTCATTTCAGGAATGGTAAAATCCTGTCTGTTAAAGCAAATTTTTGCAAACATACAAAGATTAAGACCAAAAAAACCAGGCACTATTGTATTAAAAGTCAAATAAAGAAATTATTTGAATAAATTTGACATTCCTTTTTTTACTTTTACATTCTAATCTGAACTATAACCTTTATATTGTTTTTAAAATGGATGTTTTATCAATTATATGGAACGCAGATCCTGAATTTTTCAGTATAGGCCCATTTACAGTAAGATGGTACGGTCTTTTGTTTGCATCTGCATTTTTTTTCGGATACCTTATTTTAAGCCGCTATTTCAAGAACGAAAATCTGAAACCTGAATTACTTGACAAGCTAACGCTTTATATGGCCCTTGCAGTTATAATAGGGGCACGACTGGGACATTGTCTTTTCTATGAACCTGCATATTATCTTGCCAATCCGGTTGAAATTCTTATGGTCTGGAAAGGAGGGCTTTCAGGGCACGGAGCAGTTGTAACTATATTGATTGCGCTTTATATTTTTTCAAAACAGATCAATAAACCTTATTTATGGGTAATTGACCGCATTGTTATAATTGTTGCACTTGGAGGATTTTTTATACGTATGGGGAACCTCATGAATTCAGAGATTTACGGAATAGAAACTACTCTTCCCTGGGGCTTTATCTTTGTTAACCGGGGAGAAATCATGCCCAAGCACCCCACTCAGATTTATGAAGCACTTTCTTATCTTGCAATTTTTTTCCTGCTCAATTCATTATACTGGAAAAAACAGATCAGGGAAAAGCAGGGTTATATTTTTGGGATATTCCTTGTTTTGTTGTTTTCTGCAAGATTTCTAATAGAGTTTATAAAAGAACCACAAGTTGGATTTGAGGAGAATATGCTGTTGAACATGGGGCAGCTGCTCAGCTTGCCTTTGATAATTGCAGGAGTAATAATTTTTTTACGGGCAATAAAAAAGGGCAAAACAACGTAATGCCAGATTATAGTTTGCAAAATCTTAATTATCCCTAAAAAATAGATAATACATATAAAAAATGGAAAATAAGACGGGACAGCCAGGCCAATCCGGATTGGAACAGCCAGGGAAAAAAATCAAGGAAGATAACAGAAAAAAAAAGACATCTCTGTTACTGATATCATTGATCAGTGCTTTGGCTATTTTGATAGGTGTTCTTGCATGGCTGTTGTATGAAAAGAAACAGGATGCAATCAGACTGGAAGAAGTGACTCATGAGAAATTTGAGGTTATTGACGAGCTCCAGGAACTTTCTTTGGAATACGAAAACCTAAGAACGGATAATGACAGCATGAATGCTGTATTGGAAGAACAAAAGGAAGAAATTGACGATCTTATAAGCGAACTGAGACAAACAAGAATCCAGAATGCCGCAACTATAGACAAATACAAAAAAGAGCTTGGAACCCTAAGAGAAGTACTGAAAAGTTACATTGTACAGGTTGATTCACTTAACCAGGCAAATATTAAACTAAGAGAAGAGAACCTCCAGGTAAGGCAACAAATTGCCAGAACAGAAAGTCAGCTTGAACAAGAACGCCAGATAAAAGAGGAATTGTCTGAAAGGGTGGAAAAAGGATCGATTCTGATCGCCGAGAACATTCAGTCAATCCCGATTAACGAAAGGGGGCGCGAAAGAACCCGGGTAAGATGGATTGAACAGGTTCAGGTCTGCTTTACCCTTAAAAGGAATTTAATTGCACCACCCGGTGAAAGAGAAGTTTTTCTGAGAATAATCAGGCCTGACGGACTTGCCCTTGCTGAATCGGTTGATAACGAGTTTGAATTTGAAGGAGAAACATTAATTTATACAGCTTCAAGAATTGTAAATTATGAAAATACTGATCTGGATGCCTGCATTTATTATACAGATGACGGCAGCCTGATTTCCGGAGATTACCAGGTTGAAATATATGCTGACGGACACCTGATAGGAACAGGCTCTTTCAATATAAGATAGAAATATTACTTATAATATGGTTAAGCAAAATGGGGGCTGTCTTAGGACAGCCCCCATTTTGCTTATATCAGGATATTTTCTTTCGCGGATTTAATTATAATTTATCACTTTATGAATAATCACCGTAAAAAGCATCTCCATTTTTAATTTGCAACTTCCTGTCTGCTTCAGATGATAATTCTATATTATTCCAATCCCTCATGTAAGACCGCGTTGCCCTTGTAGCTAATATCCCTATAAAGAAGAATAGTATCAGCAACCCGGCAAAAATGAACATTATAATTTTGGAAACATCAGCCTTTGCATTAAGTGTTTTTGTCATAGCAAAAAAGAGCATGTAAAGAAAATACATGTTAACGGCAAGAACCAGTAAAGAGCCAAGTATGGGATGTATCACTGAAAAAAAACTTGCTACAGCAGACACAGGCATAATAACCAAAAGTGAAGATGAGACATGAACTATAGGTTCAAATTCGGTTTTGCCGTTTGCTATCGCACAAAGTATAAGTATAATTACGGCACCAATAAACAGGCCGATCAATGCACCTATTATTGAACCGATAATAGCCATTATACCTACAGCACCTCCGACCAAACCGCCCATACCACCAACGGCGCCTATCCCCAGAAGACTCCATATAAAATATATGACCCCGGCAACTGCCCCGTATATAAGTGCTTTAATTATAGGAGTGCCAAGACTCCCTTCAGTTGACATGGAGCTAAAATACTCTTCCGGTTTAAGGAGAGCTTTTTTTGAATCTGCTATTAAAGTGTTGAAGTCAAAACCATTGCTTTCCATATTTTTAAATTTAAGGATTAATGGACAGTTCAGTCCGTTTCAATTACTAAAATGAATAAAGCGTTTAAAAAATAAATATAAGGAAAAAAAGAATTGGTTTCAATAATATTTGATTATCGTCCGGCTGCAATGTTGCATCCGTATGTTCTCCGGGGAAACTATGGAAAATGTTTGATAAAAGCAAAAGGAAGTGTTGCTGAACTACCTCAAATAAAAAGCTTATTTTATAAAAAACTATTCAGGGAAATGAAAAAAGCAGTACCCGGGGCCGGGGTCGAACCGGCACGGTATTGCTACCACTGGTGTTTGAGACCAGCGCGTCTACCAATTCCGCCACCCGGGCAAAAAATATTCTGAACTGCGAATATAATATAACAGCCTCTAATACGCAAAAATTTGGGAGCTATCAATATTAGCCTGCAGAAGAGAGGATTTGATGAGAAACAAGGGCTTTAGCTTTCTTATAAATACTTTCTTCATCATACCCGCATTCTGCATAAAGCTGTTCTTGTTTCCCCTGTTCAATAAAATTATCAGGAATTCCCAGGCGAATAACTTTTGCTGAATATTGATTATCAGCCATAAACTCCAATACTGCAGATCCGAAGCCTCCTTTCAGTACTCCGTCTTCAATAGTAATTATTTTCTTGAACCGCTTGAATATTTTATGAAGCAATGCTTCATCAAGTGGTTTTACAAACTGCATGTCAAAGTGGGCAACACTTATATTTTCACTTTCAAGCCTGTCGCATGCAGATATTGCAAGATTACCAATATGGCCTATAGATAAAATGGCAATGTCGTTACCATCGCGCAGCATTATGCCTTTACCGATCTTAACCCTCCGCAATGGTTTTCTCCATTGGGGCATCACTCCTCTGCCCCTGGGATAGCGTATTGAGAAAGGGCCCATATTATCGAGCTGTGCAGTATACATAAGATTACGCAATGCTTCTTCATTAAGTGGGGCTGCAACAGTCATGTTAGGAACACATCTGAAGACAGCAAGATCAAAAAATCCATGATGGGTAGCCCCGTCATCTCCTACCAGCCCCCCCCTGTCAAGACAAAAAACCACATTAAGATTTTGCAGAGCTACATCATGTATAACCTGGTCATATGACCTTTGAATGAAAGATGAATAAATATTACAGAAGGGCACCATTCCCTGAACAGCCAGGCCGGCAGCAAAGGTAACAGCATGCTGCTCGGCAATCCCTACGTCAAATGTCCTTTCCGGCATCTTTTTCATCATAAGGTTAAGCGAGCAACCAGTTGGCATTGCGGGGGTAATCCCTACAATTTTTTCATTCTTTTCAGCCAGCTCAACTATTGTTTCTCCGAATACGTCCTGGTATCGGGGTGGTATTTGTTGAGCATTTTTAATTGTTTTCAGTTCTCCGGTTACTTTATCAAACAAACCGGGTGCATGCCATACAGTTTGGTTTTTTTCGGCCTGGCTGAATCCTTTCCCTTTAACAGTGCGGCAATGCAGCAGCTTTGGTCCTGGAATATTTTTCAGGTCTTTCAAAATCCGCGAAAGATGTATTACATCGTGTCCATCTACCGGTCCAAAATACCTGAAATTCAAAGACTCAAAAAAATTACTGTGCTTTAGCAAAAAAGCCTTCATCCCCTGTTCGATCTTTTGAGCAAGAGACTTTGCATGCGAACCAAGGCTATCCATTCTGCCAAGCATGTTCCAGACCTCTTCCCGAAGCTTGTTATATGTCTGTGATGTAGTTATATCCAGGAGATATTCTTTCAATGCCCCAACACTGGGGTCAATGGCTATATTGTTGTCGTTTAATATTACAAGCAGGTTTGATTTTTCCATTCCGGCATTGTTCAGCCCCTCAAACGCCATTCCGCCTGTCATTGCACCATCACCTATCACTGCAACGAACTGGCGGTCTTTCTCTTTTTTGAGTTCTGAGGCCACAGCCATTCCGAGGGCTGCAGATATTGAAGTGGAAGCATGTCCAACACCGAAACAGTCATGCTCACTTTCACTTAATTTTGGGAAACCGCTTATTCCTTTGTATTTTCTGTTTGTATGAAATATATCTCGCCTGCCTGTCAAAATTTTATGACCGTAGGCCTGGTGGCCGACATCCCATATAATCTGGTCAGAGGGAGTACTGAATACGTAATGCAGAGCTACAGTCAGTTCCACCACTCCAAGACTGGCTCCGAAATGTCCGGGATTGCAGGAGACAACATCAATTATGAACTCACGCAATTCATTACATACCTGTAACAACTCCTCTTCCTTTAATTTTTTCAGATCTGGGGGAGAGTCTATTTTGCCAAGCAGATAAGGTTTTTTTTCTTCCATCAACATTATAATTCTGTAACATCTGTTACCAGATTGTAAACTCCTGCAAAAATAATATTAATATTACATTCTAAACTAAATGATTTTTATAATTCCCCTGAACAACAATATTTCCAAAACAGATAAATGATTATTCAAATATCTTATAGCTTGATTAATATGTAAAAATAAGAATAATAGTTTATTTACGTTCTCTTAAATGGAATATCCTTTTAATTGTTACTGAAAATATTAATTATCACTGCTATGTTAACATATATCAAGCTGCTTTTGTTCATATCCATACTGGCACTTTTTTCTTCTTCTTGCGTACCTGCAAGCCATCTCTACGAACTGCAAAAACAAAATGAAACCCTTCAATCTGAAAGAGATTCTCTTTGGGGCCAAAACAAGAAAATGGAAGTTCAGATAAATGAGCTGGAAAAGCAAATGGATCTGCTAAACGATGAAGTTGAGTCTCTTATGCTAGACAGTATAAACAGATCACTTGAACTGAGAAGAACCAGGTCTGAACTGGAAAGGCTTACCAGACGCTACGAAAATATGCAGGATGCGCACGAAGCTCTTATGGAAGGAAGCAGCAGAGAGACAACTCTTTTACTGGAACAGCTGCAAAATGCACAGGAAGAACTTCAGTTTAAAGAAGATTCGCTCGCAATAATGGAAGGTAGTATTGATAAACAGGAATCAAATTTACAGGCTTTACAGAAAAAATATCGAGCCACAACAAACAGGCTTAATACATTTGAAAAGGAGATGATGCAGCACTATTCCATTTTAAACAATCTTAAAAATGAAGTTGAAGGTATTATTGCCGGATTCGATTACGAGGAAATAAAAATATATATAGAAAAAGGAAGGGTTTTTATATCGTGCAATAACGATCTTTTTTTTGAAAAAGAAAGTATAAATCCATCCCAGCGGGGACTTGAAATTATCATGAGCCTTATACCGCTGATTGAACAGGATAATGAAACAGAGCTTTTAATAAGAGTTAATAATTTGGTGGTTCCGGAATCACTTGCAGTATATGCAGTGAATCCGCTGGAACTAAGCAATATCCGGGCTGCATCGATTGTCCAGGTACTGCTTGATGAAACTTCACTTGACCCGAATAAAGTTACCGCAGCAGGGACGGGAGTTTACACAATTGCAGATGAAACTGATTCTGTACCTGAAACATGTTACACCGAAATTATCCTTATTCCTAAAACTCCAAACTTTTCTGAACTGCTTAAAGAATAATGCGCCCAATATATTCTGACTCTTTGGGGGCAGGCGATTTAACAATTCGCATTTATACGAATGTAGTTTAAATATTACCCGGGATTAAGAAATAACTCCAGTCTGCTGTTCATTATATTTAACTGATCATTCAGTATTCCGCAAGCAGGAGGTGCGGGCACTCCGCTGCCAAAAACTGAATCCCCGGTGAATACCCTGGCCTCATCCCACAAGCCATTATTTATAAACCTGTTTAAAGTATATTCACCCCCTTCAATAATAAGCGACTGGATACCTCTTTTATATAACAGGTCAAGTATCTTATGTTCAGGATTATCGCAGAAATTAACTTTAATAAATTCCGTCAATCCGTTTTTATTATTTCTTTTACTGTTTATTACAATTGTTGGCTGACTTTTGTCAAAAACCCTGAAATGGTGTGATAACCTCAATCCGGGATCAATAACTATACGCAGAGGGTTCTTCCCTGTCCAGCTTCTGACATTCAGAATTGGGTCATCTTTTTCAACTGTATTTGCACCAACCAGAACAGCCTGCTCGGAAGCTCTCCATTTGTGAACAACTGAACGGGATGTTTCTGATGTAATCCAAACGGGCCGGTCGTTACCGTATAACTCCCTGTCAACATCCAGAAACCTGTCAGCTGATTGAGCCCATTTAAGAATTATATAAGGGCGTTTTTTTTCCTGAAAGGTAAAATATCTTCTGTTAACTATCCTGGCAAAATTTTCGTGCACACCGGTAATAACTTTTATTCCTTTATCCCTGAGAAACCGAATGCCTTTTCCGGATATAAGGCTGTTTGTATCGGTTGTTCCCACAACAACTTCCGGTATTTTCATTTCGGCTATAAGCCGGGAACAGGGTGGTGTTTTCCCGTAATGTGAACAAGGTTCAAGATTAACGTAAAGAACAGATGAAGTAAGAAGCGATTTATCCTTTACCGAATCAATTGCATTTACCTCCGCATGATTCCCTCCATATTTGTTATGCCACCCCTCCCCTATGATCCTGTCCCCTTTAACTATAACAGAACCCACCAATGGATTTGGTGCTACCATCCCCGTAGCGAGTGATGCCAGTTCCAGGCATCTTTTCATAAATAATTCATGGTTTACTTTTCCCATTGTAATATTAAATATTTGTAATTTTGAAGGATGGTCAAGGAATTCAGAACGCTAAAGGATACAATTTTATTCATTAAATCCCAATTAAAAAACTTTTACCCTGAAAGGGAAGTTAGCTGTTTTACAACTATCATAATTGAATTTTTACTAAATTACACAAAAACAGATATTCATTTAAACTATAATACAAAAATATCTGAATGTACGTTCTTGAAAGTAGCTGACATAGTTTCCCAGCTGAAAAATTACAGGCCTATTCAGTACATTACCGGAAGAACTCAGTTCTATGACTTTATTTTAACTGTTTCGGAAGGAGTTCTCATACCACGACCAGAAACCGAAGAGCTTGTAGGCTGGGTTCTGGAAGATGCTGAAATAAATAATTTAAGAATACTGGACATCGGCACAGGAAGCGGCTGCATAGCAATTGCTATTGCCGGGAATCTTCCCAATTCAACTGTCCATGCTTTTGATTATTCTGAAAAATGTATTGTAACTGCCCGAAAAAATGCCAGGATAAACAGTGTAAAAGTTGAATTTTTTAAAGACGATATTTTAAACCCGGCAAATATGGAAGATTTTAAATATGACATTATAGTATGTAACCCTCCTTATGTTACTGAAGGGGAAAAAGCTTTAATGACAAAAAATGTTTTGGATTTTGAGCCGCATAATGCTTTATTTGTACCTGATAATGACCCCATGAAATTCTACAGGGCTGTTGCCGGACTCTCAAAATCACACCTGATAAATGGTGGGCGGCTCTACTTTGAGATCAATGAGAATAAAAGTTATGAGGTCTGCAATTTGCTTGAGAATATGGGTTTCAGGTCAGTTGAATCAAAAAAGGATATTAACGGCAAACCCAGGATGGTGCGCGCCAATTATCAATAATAAATTTTAAAATACATATTTAGCAAATATGAGTTCCAAAAACCCTTTAAGTCCTTCCGAGGCGCTGGAAAAAGTACAAAAGTTATGCTCTGCAGAAGAAAAATGTTGCCAGGATGTGAGAAAAAAGCTTTTCAATATGGGAGTTAATTCTGCCAATGCAGAAAAGATAATTAATCACCTCACCGCCGAAAAATTTATAGATGAATGGCGTTATGCAAAAATGTTTGCTTCCGGAAAATTCAAAAACAACAAGTGGGGAAAAATTAAGATCAGGTATGAGTTGTTGAGGAAAAATATACCTGAAAATATAATTGAGGATGCGCTCAGAAGAATAGAACCGGTTGAATATTTCCAAATCCTGAAAAAGGAGCTGCAAAAAAAGCAAAAATCGGTTTCCGCAAATAACATGGCTGAAACAAAGGCGAAGCTATACAGGTTTGCAAACAGCAAAGGCTTTGAAAATGATGTTATTTCGAAAGTAATCGAAGAAATTGCAGAGGATAATTTTAATACGCAATAACTTTAATAATTATATAAGAAACCATGACTACAACTGAACAAATTAAAGAACTTGATAAGCGCATTAAGGCGCTGAGGGGGTATCTTTGACATCGATCAAAAAAATTCCATTATTGAAGAAGAAGAAAAAAAAACACATGAACCCGGTTTCTGGGACAACCCTTCTGAAGCACAAAAACACCTTAAAAAACTCTCTTCCCTGAAAAACTGGACCAGTTCCTTTAGCAAGGTTCAAACTGCTTTTGATGATCTGAAAGTTCTCTATGAGTTTTACCACGAAGGTGAGGCTGGAGAAGAAGAAGTTGAAGAACAATACAAAAAAGTCCATAATCTGATTGAAGATCTTGAATTCCGCAAAATGCTTAGGAATGAGGAAGATAAGCTCGGTGCAATATTAAAGATCAATGCAGGAGCAGGAGGTACCGAAAGCCTTGACTGGGCAGCAATGCTTATGCGGATGTATTTCCGGTGGGGAGAAAAAAACAAATTCAAAGTAAAACAGCTTGATTACCTTGAAGGAGAAGAAGCCGGAATAAAAACTGTAACACTGGAATTTGAAGGTGATTATGCCTACGGGTTTCTTAAAAGTGAAACCGGTGTACACCGACTTGTAAGGATTTCCCCATTTGACGCAAACCACAAACGTCACACCTCATTTGCTTCGGTAATGGTAACTCCGCTTGCAGATGAAACAATTGAGATAGTTATCAATCCTGCAGATATAACATGGGATACATTCCGCTCAAGCGGTGCAGGCGGACAGAATGTTAACAAACTGGAAACTGCAGTAAGATTACACCACATCCCTACCGGATTAGTAGTTGAAAACCAGGAATCGCGCTCTCAGTTTCAAAACAAGGATAATGCTATGAAAATCCTCAAATCTCATTTATATGAAATTGAACTGGAAAAGCAAAGAGAAAAAAAAGCAGAAATAGAAAGCAGCAAAAAGAAAATTGAATGGGGTTCACAAATACGGAATTATGTACTTCATCCCTACAAACTTGCCAAAGATGTCCGGACAAATTATGAAACTTCAAATGTAACGGGCGTTCTTGACGGAGAGCTTAACGATTTTATAAAAGCATACCTTATGGAATTTGGGGACAAGTAGATATGTTCTACAACCAGTTTTATTATTTTTACCCATAAAATTCCTTTTTTTTTTATATTTTTATGAATCATCAGGTTATTTGTTTTTGATAAAAACAAATAGTGTATTCTTTTCAAAAAGCGGATTAATTCAGATATTTAATCCGGCATTTGAGGAATGCGGTGCGGGTTTGTTTTATTATGCCATTGTAACCAATTCGTTTCTTCGGACTGCGCATTCAAGTTCGATAATTTTGGTTCATTGCAGACAGAAGAATTGAAAGACTCGAGGGCAAATATTTGAAAGATATCATTTTAAATCAATATAATAACCCTTAATCAAAATACTGTACATTATGTCTGCACCAGAATTCAAATTCTCAGAACCTTTCCCACTTGGGAAAGATGACACTAACTATTATTTGCTAACAGATGATTACGTATCTCTTTCGGAGTTTAACGGCAAAACCATCCTGAACGTTGACCCGGAAGGGCTTACAAAACTGGCAAGAGCGGCTTTGCATGACACTTCATTTATGCTCCGCACAGATCATATCAGGCAGCTTACAGCAATACTTGATGATCCGAAAGCAAGTGAAAATGACAAGTATGTAGCCCTCACAATGCTGCGTAATGCTGAAATTTCTGCAAAAGGAGTTCTTCCTTATTGCCAGGACACCGGAACTGCAACTATCATTGCCAAAAAAGGACAACAGGTATGGACGGGCGGCAATGATGAAATTGCTCTGTCAAAGGGTGTTTATGATACATACACAGAAGACAACCTCCGTTACTCACAGGTTGTACCACTTGAGATGTATAAAGAGAAGAACTCCGGGACAAACCTCCCTGCCCAAATAGATATATTTGCTACTGACGGAGATGAATACAATTTTCTGTTTCTGGCAAAAGGTGGCGGATCCAGTAACAAAACCGCTCTTTTTCAGCAAACCAAAGCACTGCTGACACCGGAAAATCTTGAAAAATTCCTCGTGGAAAAGCTAAAATCACTTGGCACTGCTGCTTGTCCTCCATACCACATTGCTTTTGTAATAGGTGGCACTTCCCCTGAAGCTTGCCTTAAAACGGTTAAGCTTGCATCTTCTAAGTATCTTGACAATCTCCCCTCAAAAGGGAATGAAACAGGTCACGCTTTCAGGGACAGGGAACTTGAAGAGAAAATACTGAATGAGGCATATAAACTTGGAATCGGAGCTCAGTTCGGAGGAAAGTACTTTGCTCTTGACATACGCATAATCAGAATGACCCGTCACGGTGCTTCGTGTCCTGTCGGAATGGGGGTATCATGTGCAGCCGACAGGAATATAAAAGCAAAAATCAACAAAGATGGGATCTGGATAGAAAAAATGGAAGATAATCCGGGTCAGTACATTCCTGAAAAATATGCAAAAACAGATGAAGGCGGTGCGGTTAAAATAGATCTTAACAAGCCTATGAAAGAAATTCTTGCTGAGTTGTCAAAACACCCTGTAGGAACACGTCTTTCACTAAACGGCACTATTATAGTTGGTCGTGACATTGCCCATTCAAAACTTAAAGAGCGACTGGATAAAGGAGAGGAGCTGCCGCAATACATTAAAGACCATCCCATTTATTATGCAGGGCCTGCCAAAACACCCAAAGGTATGGCATCCGGATCGTTTGGCCCAACTACGGCCGGAAGGATGGATTCCTACGTGGACCTTTTCCAAAAGCAGGGAGGCAGTATGATAATGATAGCAAAAGGAAACCGCAGTCAGCAGGTTACAGATGCATGCAAAAAGTACGGTGGTTTTTACCTTGGCAGTATAGGTGGCCCGGCAGCTATTTTGGCACAGGAAAATATCAAAAAGGTCGAATTGCTTGAATATCCGGAACTTGGAATGGAAGCTATCTACCGGATAGAAGTTGAAAATTTCCCTGCATTTATTTTGATAGACGACAAGGGCAACGATTTTTACAATAAATAAAATAACCCAATCTATTATAAATTTCTAAATATCCCCTTATGAGCAATTTTTTAAAAGCTTCAATAGGCAGAAAGTTGCTGGTTGGGCTTTCAGGTCTTTTTTTATTCAGTTTTATACTGGTGCACCTGACTGTCAACCTGTTCCTTCTTGCCGGCCAGGAATCATATAATATAGCAACACATTTCATGACAACCAATCCGGTAATTCAGACAATTGAACCTATACTGGCCATAGGATTTATATTACATATTGGTATTTCAGTTTGGCTTACTTTTTGGAATCAGCGAGCCCGGCCAGAGAAATTCCTGAAGGTTGACCAGAGTAAAAGCAGCACCTGGCCTTCGAGGAATATGTTTGTACTAGGCGGCCTTATCTTTATTTTCCTTGTAATTCATATATCCAATTTCTGGTATAAAATAAATTTTACAGAAATAGGATATATTGAACATGGGGGAGAAATGGTGAAAGATGCATATACAATGGTAGCTACTTCTTTTTCAAACTGGTGGTATGTGGTGATATATGTTGCAGGAGCGGTTTTTCTGGGATTCCATCTTAACCACGGTTTTCAGTCAGCTTTCCAAACTATTGGAGTAAGCAATGAGATATGGCGTAAAAGATGGACTGTACTGGGAAATTTCCTCTCAGTTTTAATTGCAGCTGGATTTTCAATTATTGCATTGTATTTTTTATTAAAGACATTATAAGTTAACCATTATGAATAAACTAAACACTAAAATACCCGATGGCCCTGTGGCAGAAAAATGGACCAAGCATAAAAACAAAATACGCCTGGTTAATGCAGCCAATAAAACTAAGCTGGATATAATTGTTGTAGGTACCGGACTGGCAGGTGCTTCAGCTGCTTCTTCACTTGGTGAACTGGGCTACAATGTTAAGGCATTTTGTTTCCAGGATTCACCCCGGAGGGCGCACTCAGTTGCTGCCCAGGGAGGAATAAATGCTGCAAAAAACTATAAAAATGACGGAGACAGTATCGACCGCCTCTTTTATGATATAATGAAAGGAGGAGATTTCCGTGCAAGAGAAGCCTTTGTATACCGCTCAGCCGAGGTAAGTAACTTTGTTATTGATCAGCTTACAGCAGCAGGAGTGCCTTTTGCAAGGGAATACAGTGGATATCTTGACAACCGTTCATTTGGCGGTGTTCAGGTATCCAGAACATTTTATGCTAAAGGGGCAACCGGACAACAATGTCTTCTGGGCGCATATTCAGGCTTGATCAGACAAATGTCACTGGGGAAGGTTACCCTTTACAGCCGCCGGGACATGCTTGATGTGGTTATAATTGATGGAAAAGCAAGGGGAATTATTACACGGAACCTTGTTACAGGAGAAATAGAACGTCATTCAGCACATGCGGTTGTACTGGCAACAGGCGGATATGGCACAATTTATTATCTTTCAACACTGGCTGTTGGCTCAAATGCATCTGCAGCATGGGCAGCACATAAAAAAGGTGCATTTTTCTCAAATCCGAGCTTTGTGCAAATACACCCCACAAGTCTTCCCCAGCTCAACGATTACCAGGCAAAGCTT
The DNA here is from genome assembly GCA_007125955.1 of Bacteroidales bacterium. Lineage (GTDB taxonomy): Bacteria > Bacteroidota > Bacteroidia > Bacteroidales > PUMT01 > PUMT01. The sequence goes on from SLCF01000013.1 coordinate 35,779, forward strand.
ACACTCATGTCTGAATCGCTACGAAACGACGGACGAATATGGGTGCCAAAACAGAAGGGAGAAAAACGCCACCCGAATGAAATCCCGGAAGAGGAACGCGACTATTATCTTGAAAGGATGTATCCTGCCTACGGTAATCTTGCTCCAAGGGATATTTCCTCAAGAGCTGCAAAGGAGAGATGCGATGCCGGCTATGGCGTTGGGAAAACAGGAATGTCCGTTTATCTCGATTTCAAGGATTCAATTGCCAAAAAAGGCAAAAAAGTAATTGAATCAAAATACGGCAACCTCTTTGAATTGTATGAAAAGATAACAGGAGAAAACCCCTACGAAGAGCCTATGCGAATTTATCCTGCCGGGCACTACACAATGGGTGGCTTGTGGGTAGATTACAACCTAATGACCAGTATTGACGGGCTTTATTCCATAGGAGAATCAAACTTCTCCGACCATGGTGCAAACAGGCTCGGAGCAGGTTCTCTAATGCAATGTGGAAGCGACGGCTATTTTGTCCTTCCTGTAACCATCGGCGATTATCTTGCCGATGATATCAAAACAGGAAAAATCCCAACAAACCATGCTGCTTTTGAAGAAGCTGAAAAGCATGCAAGAGATAAGATAATAAAACTCTTGTCAGTAAACGGTAAGCAAACTGTAACCTCTTTCCATAAACGACTTGGGAAAATTATGTGGGATTACTGCGGAATGGTGAGAAATGAAGAGGGCCTCAAGAAAGCTTTAAAACTTCTGAGTGAACTGAAAGAGGAGTTCTGGAAAGATGTGAAAGTTCCCGGCACAATGGATGAACTGAATCAGGAACTTGAAAAGGCAGTTAAGGTTGCAGACTTTTTCGAACTGGCCAGACTTATGTGCCAGGATGCGCTCAACAGGAAGGAGTCATGCGGAGCACATTTCCGCGATGAGAGCCAGACTCCTAACGGGGAAGCTCAGCGTATTGACGAAGAGTATTCTTATATTGCCACATGGGAATATACAGGAGAAGACAAGGATCACAATCTCCATAAAGAGCCCCTGGAATTCGAGTGCGTAAAACCGAAAGCAAGATCTTATTAGTATTAATTGAAAATCAAATCCAATAAATATGAATTTGACACTTAAAATATGGCGACAAAAGAATGCCAAAGCAAAGGGGTCATTCGTTACCTATAAGCTGGAAGGTGCATCACAGGAGATGTCTTTTCTGGAGATGCTTGACTATCTTAATACTACCCTTATTAAAAAAGGCGAAGATCCGGTTGCCTTTGAACACGACTGCCGTGAGGGGATATGCGGCACTTGTTCCCTTTATATAAACGGCAGGGCACATGGGCAGGACTCGATGAGTGCAACATGTGAACTGAGGATGTCCCGTTACAAAGACGGGGATACAATTGTTATTGAACCCTGGAGGGCAAAAGCTTTCCCTGTAATCAAAGATCTGATAGTGGACCGTTTAGCCTTTGAAAAAATTCTTGAAGCAGGTGGTTTTATTTCAGCAAATGCAGGTGCTGCTCCTGAAGCTAATTCGATACCTGTTCCAAGGGAACATGCTGATAAAGCATTCGATGCAGCATCCTGTATTGGATGCGGGGCGTGTGTTTCTGCCTGTAAAAATGCTTCAGCACAGCTTTTTATAGCTTCCAAAGTGTCACAGCTGGCACTTTTGCCCCAGGGACGCGCTGAAGCAAAAAGTAGGGCAAGGAACATGATTGCAAAGGCAGATGAACTTGGATTTGGCAGCTGTACAAATACCGGGGCTTGTGAGGTTGAGTGTCCCAAAGGAATTTCTCTTGCGCATATTGCGAGACTTAACAGGGAATTCCTGAAAGCAACACTTTAGTATTTATCTGGCTGAAATCCGAAAGGTCTTTTTCCGGAACCTGATTTCCACAACCTGAAAACTGTTTATAACAGATGTAAAATGGGACTGCTCTTATTCAGACAGTCCCATTTGCACTTAACCGGGAAAATCATAAGTTGAACAATTCCCCTGCAAAAATTCCCCGATTCTTTTAAAACAAGCACTTTATTTTGCCATGGTTTCTTCTATTTCTCTTACCGTTTTGGGAACGGGCCTGCCGAGAAGACGGCGTCCCTCAGCAGTAACCAACACATCGTCTTCTATGCGAATCCCGCCAAAATCCTTATATGTTTCAACCTTGTTGTAATTTATAAAATCTGTAAATTTTTTTTCACTTCTCCATTTATCAATCAGTGGAGGAATAAAGTAGATTCCCGGCTCTATTGTCAAAACAAAACCTTCCTTAAGCCTCCTTCCAAGTCTCAGCCCTTTTAACCCAAATGTATCACTGCGTTTTATTTCATTGTCGTATCCCACATAGTCCTCTCCCAGTCCTTCCATATCATGCACATCAAGTCCCATCATATGACCGAGTCCATGAGGGAAAAAGAGTGCGTGAGCTCCTCTGTTCACTGCTTCCCTTACATCTCCTTTCATCAACCCTAAATCCTTTAAACCGGCTGCTATAACAGCAGCTGCTTCAAGGTGGATATCTCTGTTTGGAATTCCGGGTCTGGTCAGTTCAGTTGCCTGAATAAGAGAATGTAAAACTATTTCATAAATATCTTTTTGCCTTTGTGAAAATTTTCCTCCAACAGGTACTGAACGGGTTATATCACTTGCATATCGCAAAGAAGTCTCATGTCCTGCATCGGTTACCATCATACGCCCCTCCCTGAGCATATTCCCATGGTAGTGATTATGAAGTATATGCCCGTTTATTGTCAGTATCACAGGAAATGAAACAGGAGTTCCGTGAGATAGAGAAATGCCTTCTATCCGGCCTGCAATTTCCTTTTCATAAGTTCCTGGCATGGCCATTTTCATGGCTGTTGTATGCATCTCATGAGCAACATCAACGGCTTTCTCGATTTCCTTTATTTCCCAGAGTTCTTTTACCGACCTTAATTTTACAACAGCCTTTATTAACTCTTCCGAAATTTTTTTGTTTATCTCAGAATAGTTGATACCTGTAAGTTTTTCCAGAAATATTTTGTTTTCAGCACGGTAAGGGGGCAAAAAGTGAATTTTTCGACCTTTTTTTGCAGCATCATTCACGATTTTTTCAATATCCTGGTATGGGTAAGTCTTTTCTGTTCCGGTCATTAAACCCAACTCTTTTACTGATGGTTGGGGACCCATCCATATAACCGATTCCAGATCCGTATCATTCCCGAACAGAAGATCCTCGTTTCTGTCAATATCAATAATCCCGGCCATTCCCGGTTGATCAATTCCGAAAAAATAAAGAAACGAACTATCCTGCCTGAAATGATAGGTGTTTGACGAATAGTTCATTGGTGATTCCTCGTTTCCTGGAAGTAAAACTATTCCATTTTTAACCTCCTCTCTTAGTCTTTTTCTTCTTTCACAATAAACGCGAGCTTCAAACATATCATTAGGTTTTTAATTCATAAAATATTAATCTCTTAAAAAATAAAGGTACATTAATTTGAAAAATTGTCAAACAGTACTTTAACCCATTCATTAAAATCTCTGTTTTATGATTATATAAACATTCATAAATTTTTTTGCTTGTCAAAAAATATGCGAACAGCTATTAGATATTTTACAAATTTTGTATATTCGCAGTTGTCAGCCATATTATTAACATGATATTAACATTCCGCCATGCCTTACCGCAGACTCCCTAATACTGACAGCTCAAGGCTAAAAGCTCTCCATTCAGCACTCTACATGGGAAAAGAGCATCCTCCTTTCAAGCTTGCTTTTTCTCAGAAAAATTATCAAAGGGTTCAGAATATAATCCCGGCCTTTGAAAATGCCATAACTTTTTACAGGCAAACCTATTCAACCCAGGTAAAAAAAAATCCTGAATATACAAAAGCCTTGAAAATGGGCAGGTTGTACATTTCTCACTTTATACAGGTAATGAATATGGGCATTTTGCGGGGTGATCTGAAAAGCAATATGCGCAAATATTACGGACTTGAATCGCAGGGCAATCGAATACCTCCCCTTAACACCGAAGCCGATATAATTAAATGGGGGAAGAAAATGATTGATGGCGAGCATGAACGCATAACCAAAGGAGGGACACCAATCTCCAATCCTACGATTGCGGTTGTAAAGGTGAGATATGAAAAATTAAAGGAAGTATCTCAATTTCAAAAAAGCCTGAAGAAAAAAACATCTATTGCACATGAAAAAATTGCTGAACTAAGACCTGAGGCTGACAGAATTATTACAGATATTTGGGATGAAGTTGAAGATTCTTATAAAGACCTTCCTGATGACCTTCGCCGAGAAAAGGCCAAAAAATATGGAGTTGTTTATGTTTTCAGAAAAAATGAGATAAATAACTTGAATTCACCTGTTTTTTTGGTTCAGGAAATTAAAAACGGATAAAACTCTAATAAGTTTTTGGTTCATTATAGAGTATAGCAGAACTATTCCGGTTTTGTTCCGAATTTTACCATAAATTTAAATAGTGCCAAAAACCCAAGAAGAAAAATAAAACTGACAACAGAAACCCCCCATTCTTCAGAACCGGATCCCAAAGACTCCAAATTTTCGTCAATCATTTTTTTCTCGATCAGAAAATATGCGATTACTGCAGCCGCATTGTTAAAAAAGTGAGCAATAACAGGAAACCACATGCTCCCGCTCCATACAAGCATATAACCGAACATTGCCCCGAGAACAGCACGTGGAATAAAACCATAAAACTGAATATGCATTGCGCTGAAAAGAAGAGCCGATATCCATATTCCTGCATGTATATTTTTTGTCCACTCAGTAAAAATACGCTGAATAACTCCCCTGAAAAGCAACTCCTCTCCAATCGCCGGGATTACTGCAATCATTAACAGATTAAGCATCAAACCCTGAATATTGTCTACTCTTAAAAAAAGCTCTGTCAGGACCATTGCCCTTTCTTCCGTTTCTTTAAGCCATGTTTCAATTGAATCCATAAATCCGGGAAGCTGTATTTGCTCATTCAAATATGCGAGGCTGTTTATAACCGGTACCGCAAACAATACAATCAAAAGGGAAATAAAAACCGGCTTCCAGTCGGCTTTTCTTTTAAGGGCAAGATACTCAGTCGGCTTTAGGCTGAAAAGGTAACTCAGCACAATTGAAGGAACAATAAAAAGCGCTGTTGATTGAATAATCTGGAAATATCTTAAAACCGAAAGATGCCCGGGATGAGAAGCATCAGAGAGCATCCTTCCAAGCCCCTCATAACCTGCCTGAAAAAGAAACATTGCTAATATATACCCGGCTAATATAAAAACAAGGAAACTACTTATTATAATAAAAACCGAAAACAGAAGTTTTGTAATAGGACTTGCATGCTGAAGAATGGCCCTTTGCATATAAAAAGGTTTTTTTTATATTTCAAAAGTAAATATTTTTTTATTGTGAATTTATCAGGATTGACCTCTCTCCCAAATAAGCCTCTATTGCTGGCTCCCATGGAAGATATTACCGATCCCTCTTTCCGCTATATTTGTAAGAAAGGAGGCGCAGATATGATGTTTACAGAGTTCATTTCCTCTGACGGCCTGATACGTAATGGCAGGAAAAGTATTGCCAAGCTCGAAATTTTCGATTATGAAAGGCCTGTAGGAATTCAGATTTACGGACATCTTATCGAGCCAATGGTTAAAGCTGCAAAAATGGCTGAATTAGCAGAACCTGACCTTATTGACATAAATTTCGGTTGTCCCGTGAAAAAAATTGCCAGAAGAGGTGCCGGTTCAGGTATGATGCAAAATGTCCCCCTGATGGGGCAAATAACTGAAGCTATAGTAAAATCAGTTAATCTTCCGGTTACAGTAAAAACAAGACTGGGGTGGGATGACTCAAATAAAAACATATTGGAGGTGGCGGAAAGGCTCCAGGATGCAGGAATAAGCGCCATTACAATACACGGTCGAACCCGTGCACAGCTTTACAGGGGCGAGGCAGACTGGAGTTTGATTGGAGAGGTTAAGAATAATCCGCGTATGATTATTCCGGTTTTCGGTAACGGAGACATTGACAGACCGGAAAAAGCAATGGAAATGTTCGACAGGTACGGTGTAGATGGAATTATGATCGGACGTGCAGCAATTGGAAAACCATGGATTTTCAATCAAATAAAAAAATATCTTAAAACCGGTGTAATACCTGATGATCCAACCCTGCATGAAAAAACCGATATAGCCAGAGCCCACTTCCTTAAATCAATCGAACGCAAAGGGGAAAAAACCGGCATTTTTCAAATGCGCAGGCATTTTGTATCATATTTCAAAGGATTGGCAAATTTCAGGGAAACCAGGCTGAAATTGCTCACATCAACTGATCCTGATGAAATATTATCAATCCTCGATAAAATCCCTGTAATGTTCACTGAAGCAGCACTCTGAAAATTTATTATCAGGTAAATTAATTTTTTTTTACTTTTATATTATTAAGTAAATCCGGATTAAAATATGCATTAACACGCCTTGGTATACTAAATCCCCTGAAATTACTGAATTATAGTATAAACCGGCAGCGGATAAACTTTAAAGATCTTTAAAAACCAGTACAAAATATGTTTATTAATCTAAATCATTAATTATGAAGACGTATAAAATGAAGATTTGTTTTGTTTTGATTTTACTTCCGCTGTTTTCAGTTCAGGTTTATACACAGGGAAGCTCAACACTCCGCCTTGATGAAATTATGAAGGGTTATGACTGGGTAGGATCGCTTCCCGGTCAGATCCACTGGTCTGTCGACAATGAAAAGGTCTACTTCATGTGGAACCCTGAAGATTTTCCGTCCGATTCACTCTACAGTTATAACCTGAGTAACGGAATAATCGGGAAAGTTGATCCAGACGTTCGCAGGCAATTGCCAGCAAGACAATTTGTATATAACGGCAACAGGACAAGAATCGCTTTTATCAGGGATGGAGACCTGTTCATTATGAATACCGAAACAGGAGAAATTTCACAACTCACAAACACATTACAGCGAATCAGCGCCCCTTCATTCACAACAGATGACACATATATAACCTTTATTGCTGATAATAACATGTTTATGAGACATCTTGAAACCGGCACAGTTATACAGGTTACCGATTTCAGACAGGGATCGCCTCCCGCAGAACGTAAGCTCTCCGGGCAGGATGAATGGCTCAGGAATCAGCAATTTGAACTTTTTGATTATTTAAGAGAAAGGCAGGAAAGACGGGAGATGCGCGAAAAACACCAGGAAACTGAAAGGCCAGAGAGACCTGAACCGGTTTACCTCGGAAACCAAAGAGTAGCGAATATTTCACTATGTCCCGAAAACCGTTTTGTAACCTACAATATCTATAATCAGCCGCAGGATGTAAGGCAAACTGTAGTGCCTGATTTTGTTACCGAAACGGGTTACATCAATGAGATAAATGCCAGACCAAAGGTAGGATCACCTCGGACTGTTGTAGGTATGGGAATATACGATACGGAAAAGGGAGATTATTACAGTGTTGAAACCTCAGAAATACCAGGCATAAGAGATGTCCCCGAATATAAATACGAATACGGATTTGATGGTGAGCAGTATGAAAAGGACCGGGATGTAAATATTACCGGACTATTCTGGTCGGATAACGGTGAATATGCCGTTGTTAATATTCGCTCTCATGACAACAAAGACAGGTGGATAATGCTTCTTAATCCTGAAACAGGTGAGCTTTCATTGCTGGACAGGCAAAGGGACGAAGCCTGGATTGCAGGACCCGGCATTAATGTCAGACATGGATCCGGTATGGGCTGGATGCCGGACAACCGCAGAATATGGTTTCAGTCAGAAGAGAGCGGTTACTCTCATCTTTATGTGGTTGATGTTGTTACAGGGGAAAAACAGGCACTGACTTCAGGCCGGTTTGAAATATACAGTCCCTTTATATCTAAGGACAACAAATGGTGGTATTTTTCTTCAAATGAAGTTCATCCCGGAGAAAGACATTTTTACAGAATGCCCCTCAACGGGGGAAAAAGAACACAAATTACAACAATGGAGGGGCATAATAATGTGACACTTTCACATAATGAAGAGATGCTGGCAATAAGATACTCCTACTCCAACAAGCCATGGGAGCTTTACATAATGGAAAACAAACCGGGAGCAGACTCCAAACAGGTTACCCACTCACTGAAAGAAGATTTTGAGAATTATGACTGGCGCAAACCACAGGTTATTACTTTTACTGCTGAAGACGGGGAAGAAGTTTGGGCACGGCTTTATAAGCCCGAAGAGACAATAAAAAATGGTGCTGCTGTGATTTTTGTCCATGGTGCCGGCTACCTGCAAAATGTTCATAAATGGTGGAGCAACTACTTCCGTGAATATATGTTCCATAACCTGCTGGTGGATAAAGGCTACACTGTTCTGGATATAGATTTCAGGGCAAGCTCAGGTTATGGTCGCGACTGGCGTACCGGAATCTACAGGCATATGGGAGGCAAGGATCTTTCAGATAATGTTGACGGTGCAAGGTTCCTTGTAGAAAAGCACGGGATTAATCCGGGAAAAATAGGTATTTACGGCGGATCATACGGCGGTTTTATTACCCTCATGGCAATGTTTAACCATCCCGACGTTTTTACTGCCGGAGCAGCATTGCGTTCTGTAACTGACTGGGCGCATTACAACCATGGTTATACGTCAAACATTCTTAATACCCCGGTAACTGACAGTCTGGCTTTTGCAATGAGTTCCCCAATAAATTTTGCCGAAGGGCTTGAAGGAGCATTGCTTATGTGCCACGGTATGATAGACGATAATGTACAGTTTCATGATATTGTTCGTCTTACCCAGCGATTGATAGAGTTGGGCAAGGAAAACTGGGAACTTGCAGTATATCCTGTAGAAAGGCATTCATTTACCGAGCCTTCCAGCTGGATCGATGAATACAGGCGAATTCTAGATCTTTTTGAAAATAATTTACGATAAATTATATTATTGGATTAAGACCGGCTTGCTGAAAATCCGCAAGCCGGTCTTTTAATTACGCTGAAGATTAAGTCATGGTATTACCCAGGGATAGCAGGGTCTTCTCTTTTGTCAAACAATACAATTTCAAAAAATTAAAAAAACCTGATCATTTTTTTAGCATAAAAATATTGCGTGAAGATATTATTTCGTATGCAGTAGACTTACTCAATTTATCAACAAACATTTATGTAAATTTATTTTTGTCTGCTGCTTTTTGTAAAGTGTTCTAAATTGCAAAACCATGCAACATTTTTAATTTATTTTAGTTATTATTTATGTTTTTATTAATATTTCGGATATTTTTAAATGTTTTTTTAAAAATCACTTTTTAAATAACTGGATGTACAGAAGCCGGCTAACTTCTTTTTTTAAATATTGCAGATTCAATACAAAAATATATCTAATCAGTGTTTATCAATGAAAATAACCAGAATTCCCAAATCCCGCTTTTTCTTTTTTTTCTCCATTATACTTCTTTTTGTTGTTGCCGCTGGCAAATCATTTGCCGGGGAAAGCATTTTGCCGGATTCACGCAATTTGCAAAACAACCGGTTGCAGGTTTTCCTGGATTTACCAAGGTGGGCAGATGAAAATTTCATCAGACAGGAAATTCCGGTAATAGATCTTGTCCGGGACAAAGACCTTGCCCATGTTCACATTATAATGACACGTCACCAATCCGGCAGTGCAGGGGCAACCTATTTTTTTTCATTTATTGGAACAAAGGAGTTCAAGGGAATGAACAATGAACTTTCAATATGGGCTCCTGCTGCCAATACAAGTTATGAGAACAGGGCGGGATATACCAATATGATAAAAGTGGGCCTTGCCCCATATATTGCAAACACTCTCATGGCAGACAAGCTTTCGATTGAATATTCAGCCGATCCCATGCCCCTGTCTGTTGAAGAAGTTGAAACAGAAGTAGCAGACCCCTGGAATAACTGGATATTTGAAATATACGGAGGAGGCAATTTCAGCAAAGAAGAGAAGAGAAGTTCTGCAAATTTCAGATACGGTTTACATGCTGATAAAATAACTGAAGACTGGAAATTAAGATTCAGACCCTATTTTAACTACAATGAAAGAAATTTTGTTGTGGATGACGGAACAATAACACGTATATCACACAGAAACGGTTTCAACGGAACGGTTGTAAAAAGTATAAATAACAACTGGTCAGCGGGGATTTTTACAAGTATGCTTTCCAGCACCTTTAATAATATTGATTTCAACATAGAAATGTTTCCTGCAATAGAATACAGTATATTTCCCTACAGGGAAGCCACAAGAAGATCAATTACTTTTTCATACCGGGTAGGGTACGGATATCATCAATATCTTGAAGAAACAATATTTGAAAAGAATGACGAGTACCTTTTCAACCAGTCACTTGAAGCTTCTGCAAGGTTCCAGCAACCATGGGGAACTTTCCGTGCGGGACTTACCGGTTCAAACTATTTTCATGACTTCAATCTGAACAGGGCAGAATTTTTTGCCAATTTAAACCTTCGTATTTTCCAGGGATTTGCCCTGAATCTGAGCGGAAATTTTGACATAATTAATGATCTGTTGTCCCTTCCAAGGGGCGATATGTCACTTGAGGACATCTTGCTTCAGCAGCGCCGTCAGGCAACCGATTATGAAATATCCGGGTCAATTGGCATTTCTTATACATTTGGGTCAAGTCTTTCCGGAGCCTACAACCCGAGATTGTAATAAAACAGTCTTAAAAAATTACCTGCCTTCAGCTACAGGAAATAAGACTAAAAAATATCTGTTTTTTGCAACAAATCAAAATTTTTGACGTTTTAGCCATGTCATTTTCTGTGTCTGTATATCATTTTGTTGTTCTTATTCTTCCCGATAATTAAGGAAAGGAATAATCTCGTTTTACAATCGTTGTTTTCTTTTCTGATAAGTTAACTTATATTCGTCTGGTTTGAAAAAGAGCACAATATATATTCTTGCAATTGCTTTTAACATTTTTTCAATCTTCTGTTTTAGCAATATGTAAATGACTGCAATAAAAAATTTGGAATTAGATATATCTAAAAATGGCTGGTTTTATGAATTATGCAAATCTTCTCAGAAAATTTATTCTCTTTTTCTTAACTATTTCAATCTCCTTCTCTTCCTTGACTGTAAACGGCAACTCTCTTAAAAGTTCACTCGATTTCAGCAGATCCCGAAACCAACTATCTGTATTTCTGGACCTTCAAAGATGGGCTGATGAAGATTACATAAGACAGGAAATACCCATGGTTGATTATGTACGAGACAAGGAAATGGCAGATGTTCATATTATAATGACGAGGCATCAGTCCGGAAGTGCCGGATCAAATTATGTTATCTCTTTCATAGGAGGCCGCCAGTTTGAAGGAATGAACAATGAGTTGAATTTTTGGGCTCCTGCATCTATGACAAGACATGAGGTTCGTGAGGGATACACCAATATGATAAAAATTGGACTTGCCCCCTATATAGCAAATGTTGAAGATATGCTTGGAATGATATTGCTCGATTTTGATACAGAAGTTATTTCCTTAACAGACCCTCTTACAGAAGAAGAAGATGATGATGACCCCTGGAACAGGTGGATTTTTGAGATTTATGGTGGAGGCAACTTCAGTAAAGAGGAATCAAGAAGTTCAATTAATTTCAGGTACGGATTTTATGCTGACAAGGTAACAGAAGAGTGGAAAATCAGGATAAGGCCATATTTCAACTACAATGAAAGAAATTTCGTGGTTGGCGACTCAACAGTTACAAGTATTTCACACAGGGACGGATTTAACGGCTACTTGATAAAAAGTTTAACAGATCACTGGTCAGCAGGAATATTCACTAATATGCTTTCGAGTACATTTCATAATATGGATTTCCAGATGGAAGTCTCCCCCGCAATTGAATACAGCCTTTACCCTTACAGGGAGGCAACAAGGCGTTCGATTACTTTCACTTACAGGGTAGGCTATGCGCATAATAATTACATTGAAGAGACAATTTTTGAAAAAACAAAGGAGTCACTATTCGGGCACGCATTAAATGCCTCTGCAAACTTCAGGCAGCCCTGGGGCGACATTCGTGCCGGAATTACAGGATCGCAGTATTTTCACGATTTCAGGGCCAACCGGGCTGAGTTTTTTGCCCGTTTAAATCTCCGGATATTCAAGGGATTCTCTTTAAGTCTGAGGGGAGGCTTTGACCTTATCAATGATCTCGTTTCTATACCAATGGGGGACCTTTCCCCGGAAGAGATTTTGCTGGAACAGCGCCGCCAGGCAACTGATTACGAGATATCAGGCAACATAGGTCTTACATATACTTTCGGGTCTGAATTGTCCGGCGCTTATAATCCAAGACTTTAAGATAGCCCTGACTGTATTTATTTAGTGCAATAAAACAATAAAATTTGCAATCCCGATGATCTAATATAGACAGGCCAGCCGCATTACCATTAAATTTTGTATTAAAATTTACAAAATTCAGAGTTACAGAAGAAAGCGCGCTTCGTTCTCTATTAAATTTTTTTCCTCTGACCGGATATAATTTTTGATGAAAAAATTTTATTTACATTTGTATAAGAATAAAAAACAAATAAAATGAGCCAAAACTACTCATCAGATAAGGAAGAAGGTTCCATTAGGCAGTATGTTCCGCTAATTTTAATACTTTTCATAGCAACAATACTTGTTATATTCGCAGTTCAGAATTCCCATGAAATTGCAATCAAACTAATTTTCAGGACAGTTAATGTTTCCCTTTCACTTGCCCTTCTAATCAGCGTTTTTATTGGAGTAATAATGACCCTCATTTACTCAATAAGTCTTTTGCAAAAAAAGAACAAAAAGATAAAGGAGATGAAAACCCACATCAGTGAACTGAAAAAATATACAAAACAGGAAACAGTCAATAAACCTGAAGAGAAAGATTCAGGTTTTAAGACGGGCAGCACAACCGAACTTTTATAAGGAATTTTGATACATATATTTAGCTCTGTCAATTAACCGGGTTTTTTAAGAGTATTTGGAAAAATGGTAATCTCCTCCAAAAAAATTAATTTTACCGCAATTTTCGATGACCTTCTTGATCTTATATACCCAAAATTATGCACAATATGCAGTGATTTGCTTATAAGCCAGGAAAGCTTTATATGCAAAAACTGTTTATATCATATCCCCAAAACAAATTTTCATAATGATCAAGCCAACCCGGTAGCAGAAATATTTTGGGGAAGAGTCAATATAGAACATGCATCATCTTTTTTTTATTTCAGCAAAGGGGGAAAATCCCGCAAACTCCTTCACAAGCTTAAATACAGGGGGAACACGCAACTGGCTTATGTGCTTGGTAAGGCTTACGGTACGGAGCTGAAAAAAAACGGGGTGTACACAAATACCGATATGGTCCTACCCGTACCCTTGCACAAGGAAAAAGAAAAATCCAGGGGATTCAACCAAAGCGAGTGGATAGCTCTTGGTATTGCTGAAGCTTTGTCCAAATCAGTTGAAAAAATCCTCGACAGAAAAGTTAATAACCCCAGCCAGACGAGAAAATCGCGTTATGAAAGATGGGAAAATGTTGAAAATGTTTTCATTGTAAAACATCCGGAAAAAATTGAAGGAAAACACCTGCTCCTTGTTGATGATGTAATTACAACAGGAGCAACTCTTGAAGCATGCACACAGGCTCTTAAGAATGCGGCAGATTGCAGGGTAAGCATTGTTACCCTGGCTGTTTCATAATTTACTTTTTATCTCCTGTAAGTTTTTCAATAAGTATTTCGACCCCTTTGGCTGCTTTTTCCCTGATAACTTCTGCATTAACATTAAACGGAACTGAAACATCTTCTGGATCTATAACATACACAGGAACCCCCCTTGGAACATAATCAAGAAGACTTGCTGCAGGATAAACATTTAAGGAAGTCCCTACTACTACAAAAATATCAGATTGTCTTGTTATCTCCATTGCCGGGATCATTGCAGGTACAGGCTCTCCAAACCAGACCACATTGGGTCTAAGCTGAGAACCCTTTTCACAGGTATCCCCCATTTTTATCTCCCATCCGTCAATTTCATAAACAAGCTCCGGATCTGCAGAACTCTGTGCCTTGAGAAGTTCTCCATGCAGGTGTAATACTTTTTTACTTCCTGCTCTTTCGTGAAGGTCATCAACATTCTGTGTAATTATCTCCACATCATAATATTTTTCAAGATCAACCAGCCCATAATGACCTTTATTAGGGGAACACCCCAGCAATTGCTTTCGCCTTTCATTATAAAAATTCTGGACCAGCTCTGGATTGTTTTCCCATCCTTGCGGACTGGCAACTTCCAAAATATCGTATTCTTCCCAAAGACCTCCCATATCACGGAAAGTCCGGATTCCACTTTCGGCACTAATCCCTGCCCCTGATAAAACAACCAGTTTTTTCATTGTAACTCATTTTTTAAACCAGTTGCAAAATAAAAAAAACAGGGAAATTTCCAAACAAATGTTAACAGGTTTAAACAGACCATATGTATGTAAATATTATTAACTCGCATTAAAGTTTAACAGTTTTTCCCAAAATAAAATATTGTAAGTAACAATTATTATAAATTTCTATATTATTGATTTCCTTACCAATAAATAGGATCTAATGTTGATAAATTATTATTAAATTAGCAATGATTCTGTTTTTTACAACTGTCTGGATGTTTGTGGAATCCTGTAAATTGCTTTAGAATATGATAGAAAGGTCAGTTATAGAAAGGGTAAACGAAGTTGTCGATATTACAGAGGTAATTCAGGATTTTATAACCTTAAACAAAAGAGGGGTAAATTATCTTGGCCTGTGTCCGTTTCACAATGAAAAAACTCCTTCGTTTACAGTTTCACCGGCTAAAGGCATTTTTAAATGTTTCGGATGCGGAAAGGGGGGAAATGCTATCAGCTTTATAATGGAACACGAGCACCTTGCATACCAGGAAGCGGTAAAATATCTGGCCAAAAAATACAATATTGAAATAGTCGAGAAAGAGCTTTCCAGTGATGAAATTGCAAAGCAAAACGAGCGTGAAAGCATGCTCGTACTTTCCGATTTTGCGCAAAAATATTTTTCAAAAACTTTATGGGAAACAGATGAAGGAACTGAAATAGGACTTAGTTACCTGAAAGAACGGGGTTACAGGGAAAATACAGTTGATAAATTCCAATTGGGATATTCCCCCGAAGAGAGGGATGCGTTTACCAGGTTTGCTCAAAAGAACAATTTCAAAAACAGCTACCTTTTAAAAACCGGACTGAGTATTCAAAAAAATGAGAAGGTATATGACAGGTTCAGCGGCCGTGTAATTTTCCCTATTCACTCTCTTTCAGGAAAAGTGATAGGTTTTGGAGGACGAACCCTTAAACAGAGCAGTAATACAGCCAAATACCTTAATTCGCCCGAATCCGAAATATATCACAAAAGCAAAACAGTGTACGGTCTTTTTCATGCAAAAAGGTCCGTTACCCAAGCGAATAAGTGCTATCTTGTTGAAGGTTACACAGATGTTATATCATTTCATCAGGCCGGAATTGAAAATGTAGTTGCTTCATCCGGAACGGCACTTACAAGTGACCAGATAAGACTGATAAAAAGATTCACTCAAAATATAACAATACTTTTTGATGGCGACGAGGCTGGCATTAAGGCTTCTTTAAGGGGAATTGATCTGATACTTGAAGAGGGAATGAATGTTAAAGTTTTACTATTCCCGGATGGAGAAGACCCGGATTCATTTTCCAGAAAGCATAATCCGGAAACCCTTAATAAATATCTTTCGCAAAATGAAACTGATTTTGTTTTATTCAAAACAAAGCTTTTGCTTGAAGAGTCAAAAAACGACCCTATTAAAAGGGCTACACTAATAAACGACATCGTTAAATCAATTGCGGTAATCCCAAACAGGATTAATCGTTCTGTTTATATTCGTGAATGCAGCAATATAATTGGCATAAAGGAAGAGGTATTGTATTCTGAGATAAATGCTATAAACAAAAAGAGAAATGAAAATAATCAAAAGTAGTTAAAGAAAAAAGAAGCAAATGATGATAAAAATGATAAGAAAGATGATTTAACCGGATACAATCATGATACACTTATCCATGAACATGAAATAGTGAGGTTGCTGCTTAATTACGGGAATCGTGAACTTTTCACAACCACAGATGATCAAGGTGCTGAAAGCGTAATAACTGTAGCATATTTCATTATAAGTGAGCTTGATAAGGATGATCTTCAACTATCTGATAAAACCTGCAACCAGATTTTGAATGAATTCAGAGATGATTTGAAAGTAAACATTAATCCCGAACCTAAAAAATTTACTCTCCATCATGACCCCTCAATAAGCAAAATGGCGGCAGATCTTTTGGGCCGCTCTTACGACCTGAGCAAAATATGGAAAAGAAAAGAAACAAATATCGAAACTGAAGAAGACAGGCTTAAAAAAATTATTCCCTCAATAATACTTGGTTATAAAAGTATAAAAATTTCAAAGGCTTTAAAAGAAACTGAAGAGGAGATAAAAAATACTTCAGATGAGGAAAAAATGACAGCATTACAGCACCGTTACAAATTGCTAAAAGAAACCAACATGATGCTGGCCAGACAACTTGGAAATAGAACAATAATGATTTAAAATAAAAAAATTGTGGTAACTTTATTTAAAAAAATCAGTAAACATAATTGTACTTTACATAAGCTATTCGTTTATGGCGCTTATAACATCCCTGTGAAAATTTGCACGGGATTTGTTTAAATATTAAACAAAGCCTTTATGAAATATTTATCAGGTTACTCATTGATTATAATGTTATTTCTTCAATTCTTTCAGTCATGTGGCGAACAACATCATGAAGAAGAATATACAGATGAATTTACTTATGAAACAGAAGCAGCAGTGGAAACCATACGTGAATTATCTGAAGTAAGAAAAATTTTTTATGATTTATATTCACCGGTTGAAGCAGGAAATATTTTTGATCAGATCGGTGCAGTTTATGACCCATATTTGCTGAATCCTCCTGAAAATGCAACCAATTACAATACCAGCTCCAAAATAGCATTGAATCTTGGAGTATACGGTGCTGATCTTAGCTTTTGCCGGCTTTTCGGACAAACCCAGGAATCAATCAATTACCTGACAGTAATTTACCGTCTCGCCGGAGATCTGGGCATATCGGGAGAGCTGATCGAAGAAACAGACGAGATAATTAAACAGGCATTGGTGTCACATCCCGACACCATATTCAATATTGCAACACGCTTATATCTGAATGCTGAAAAACAACTCAAGGAATCAAACAGAGAAAGTGCCACCGTTTTGATTTTAACAGGGGGATGGATTGAAGCCCTCTACATTACAACTTCATTTTATGATCCATTGGAAGATGAAGATGAACTGATAATTCAACTTGCAGGACAAAAATACTCTCTTGAGCGCCTGATAAGCTTGATGAACAATTTCCGTAACGATCCGGCTGTATTGGAATATATTTTCAAACTTAAACCACTGGCAGAAGAATTCAGTGAAATAGAGATATTTTTTGATGAGGGCGGTGTTGATATTGACACTATTAGCAGAACTATTACCGCAACATCTGAGCCCGAATTAAAATTTTCACATGATAATCTTGAAAAAATTGCTGATCTGGTAGCATCAATTAGATATGATATCATAAAATAATTTTTTCAATGCTTTTTTTTTAGCGCACATGCCTTTCGGGCATAGCCCCGTCGGGTCATTACCGCGCCCAAAGGACGAGGGTTTTATAGATTAACTAAACCTAATTTAAGTTATACCTCAAGAATTGCCGTTATAAGGTAAACCTCGCTAAGCTTTTAACCGAACCCACAGCACTTCAAGCAAAGAATTATTATGTCATGAATAGTGAAGAAGTTATATAATCGGCGATTAGCTGGCCCTCTCCTGTAAGAATAAGTTTATTTTCTTTATTTGTTAAATATCCTTTCTGAATAAACTGTTCTGCATTTGAAGCGCAATAATTTTTGTAATCTTCCCCATAAAAATTACCAATGAGTTCAAGATCTGTACCCCACATTGTTCGTATAGATGTTAAAATATAATCGTTGTATTTCTCCATTTTGCCGGGTATTTCCTTATTGAATGGTATTTTGTCTTTAAGTATAGAAGATATATACTCAGAGTTGTTTTTTATATTCCATTGTCTTGAAATACCGTCAAAAGAGTTTGCAGAAGGACCTATACCCAAATATTTTTTGCTTTTCCAGTAACCTTGATTATGAAGTGAAAAAAACCCCGGTAAAGCAAAATTGGATATTTCATATTGAATAAATCCTTTTTCTGAAGCAAGCTTCTTAAGCAAAATATAATGATCTATTGCTGTATCTTCACTCACATCCTCCATTATACCCTTCTTTAAATAATGCCCAAATACAGTTTTCGGCTCAATTGTTAACAGGTATGCTGATAAATGCTTTATTTTAAGTGAAAAGGCATTCTCCACGTTACTTTTCCATTTATCATTGCTCATTCCCGGAATTCCGTAAATAAGATCTATGTTAATATTATCTATCCCCCCCTCATTACTCATTATAACAGAATCAAAAGATTGCTGTGCAGTATGTCGTCTGTTCATCCAATGAAGATCATCGTCAAAAAAAGACTGAATCCCTATACTGAGACGGTTTATACCGATATTTTTAAGATCTTCAATGTATTTTAAAGTTATGTCATCTGGATTGGCCTCAAATGTAATTTCAGAATTATTGTCAACATCAAAATTTTTATAAATTGAGTTTAATATTTTTTCTGCTTCATTTGTTTTGAGCATTGAAGGAGTCCCTCCGCCAAAATATATGCTTTTTATACGATCCCCTCCAAGGTAATACTTTTGCATCTCTGCTTCTTTCGCAATACAATTGATCATAACCTTCTTGTTTCTGATTGAAACAGAAAAGTGAAAATCGCAGTAAAAGCATACTTTTCTGCAAAAAGGAATATGTATGTATATCCCTGCCATAAAAAAATTTGTTTTAACTTTACATTTTATTAAACAAAAAAATCTCCTGATTAGAAAAATCTACAATCTTTTTCCCTGATGTCAATTACTGAATATCCTTTGCGCCTGGTTTTGCTTCCTGTATTATGGGGAATTATTGTATTGTTTCTAAGTGGTATCCCCGGGAATAACATACAAGGGGTTCCCCTTTTAAATTTCAATCATGCTGACAAGGTAGCGCACTTTATCATGTATTTTGTTTTCTGCATTCTGCTAATATACGGTTTCCAGGAATCAGGCCGGAAAAATCAATTTCATTCTTACATCTATGCAGTTTCAATAGCTATAGCATATGGAATTGTAATGGAATTACTGCAGCATTATGTTTTTATAAACAGAAACGGGAACATTTATGATATTCTGGCTAACAGCGCAGGTGCATTTACAGCTCTTTTTGTATTCAACCCGGTTATGAAACTATTAGATAAAACAAAATATTACTTCAGATAATGGAAAAATTTGTTTTATATTTTAAATTTTTCACCAGACAGGTTTAAATCATCTTTTAGTTGCTGCATTGATTGTTTACGAAAGAGTTCTTTAAGTTGATCACGTACCTTGTTGTATTCTTTAAAAAAGGGACAACGAACTTTTCCTTCACTACAAGATTTAATGCCTATCAGACACTTGTCGAAAAAATCCTTACCCTCAGTCTTTTCAATAATTTCCATTATAGTTATTTTATCAGCAGGCTTTGCAAGCGCAAAGCCTCCCTTTGGACCTTTTGATGAAATAAGGACTTTCTGACGAGCAAGGTTTTGCATTATCTTTGCGAGAAAAGGAGTCGGAATATCCAGATTGGAAGAAATATCTCTTATTCCAATCTTTTTACCATTTTTTTCATTAATTGATAAATAAATAACTGCTCTTAAAGCATATCTTGTTTTACTGGAAAACATAATAAATGAATTTTATTAAGGATTCTGTTCAGTTTTATCCTCTATTGGTATTTTTTTTACTCTTGCTTCATGCCTTCCATCCTCAAACGATGTATTTAAAAAAACTTCAACAATCTTTATTGCTTCCTCTTCAGACAGGAATCTTCCCGGGAGTGCCAGAATATTAGCATTATTATGGGCACGAGCCAGATAAGCAATCTGTTCATTCCAGCACAAAGCTCCGCGTATATCCTGGTATTTATTGACTACCATGTTAACACCGTTACCGCTGCCACAGACAACAATCCCTGCTTCACATTTACCGTTTTCCACAAGCTTTGCAACTAAATGTGCATAATCGGGATAATCCACACTCTCTTCAGAGGAAGTACCGCAATCATTTACACAGTATTTTTCTTCTTTTAAAAAGTCTGATATCTTTTGCTTTATCTTAAAACCTGCATGATCAGAGCCTATCGCAATAGTTATAGATGTTTTCATCAGAACAAACTAGTTTAATTAAATTAAATATCTATGATTTATATATTTCAAGCAAATCAAAATAGGTATTTCAACTGATGGAACCCCCATGTTTGCTCATATCATTTTGTCTGCCAAAGGCTGATGGGGCTTTCATTCGTATATAAAATTAAAAAATGTGGTTTCAAAAATTGTTAATCTGCTATCATCAACATGTGAATAAAAATAAAAAACATCTTAATAAGTTCCCTTACTTATCAAAAATTGGAAAAAAAGAGCTTTTATCAATAAATATTAATCATAAAATAAACCGATTTTAAACATAAAAAGCAGATAGAATTTTCAAAAATAATAATATCTTAGTATTAACAGGTTGTTAATTAATA
>SLCF01000126.1 GCA_007125955.1 Bacteroidales bacterium
CTTATATTTACAGGCAAAATCATCTCTATCTCAAAATCCTTTCCCTGGTATATCCCTGTACCGAAGGCCGAAAAAGACGGCAATCTTGAAGTCCGTGCCGCCGAATGAAGACGGCTGGCTTTGTCAGCCTGCAGATTTGCAATCTTCAGATCCTGGTTGCGGGAGACCGCCATTTCCCGGACTCTTTCCAGGGTGAGCACTTCCTGCGCAACAGTGTGAAACACCATTGAAGATAAAAGCAACAAGGAACTAATAATATTTTTACTCATCTTTATCAATTTTCTATTTAATTTATATGAATAACCTTTTTAATGATCGCTGAAACCGGCATCTATTTCCCTGGGTTTAACCCCGTAAAAGGCTGCATACAAGATGGGCACAAACAACAGCGTGATCATGGTGCCCACCAGCAAACCGCTTATTATTGCAACCGCCATACTTGCATACATCGGATCGTTCAGTAACGGCAACATACCCAGAATAGTGGTAAACGATGCAAGCAAAACCGGTCTTGTACGGGAAATTGTAGCATTAATAAGGGCGATATGCCTCGCTTCACCCTTTGAAATAAGCCTTTCAGCCTCATTTAAAAGCACAATGGCATTTTTAACGATCATCCCCATTAACCCGAAGGAACCTATTATCGCCATAAAGGTGAAAGGCTGTCCTGCCAGAATCATGCCAGGAACAATCCCGATAAATGCCATCGGTATGCAGATCAGGATAATTGCCGGCTTGCGGAAATCATTGAACAAAAGTATAAGAGTAACAATGATCAGCAATACAGAGATTGGCAGGTATCTGAAAATGTTGGTAAGGGCATCTCTCTGCAGCTCATACTCCCCCACCCATGTCAGCTTGTAACCGGGTGGTAATGGAATGGCTTCTATCTCCTCCAGGCTGGTATTTCTAACCAGGGCCGGACTGTATTCATCAAGAGGTTCGCACTGGACCTGGATTGCACGGCGACCGTTTACCCTGCGCACCACCTGCTCCTGCCAGTCCAGGTCAATACCGCTTGTAACAGAGCTTAGTGGTACCGGACTAACCAGTTCGCCGGTGAAATCTTCCACAGATTTTATCCCGGTAAGCAGTTCACGGATCATCTGTTCGTCAATACCCGTAATATCAGGCAGCATGCTCCATACCGGAATATTTTCCAGGTTTTCCAGTTTTGATCCGTCATCATCACGCAATTTCATAACTATGCCAATCCGGGTTTGCCCTTCAAAATACTCACCAACAGGCAACCCGTCCGTTGCCGCCAGCAATGCATTACTAATATCCTGACGGGAGGTGCCCGATCTGATAGCAGCCTGCTGAATATATCCAGCGGTGAGGTGCCTGCCCATGGGCTCCCAGTTATCTTCAATGGTGTAGGTATTTGCATATGGATTCTTTCTGAAGATTTCCTGTGCCTGTATGCTTAGTTCACGCAGCACAGCCGGATCGGGACCGGAAAACTCTGCCTCTACTGTATGTGATGACTTAATAGAAAGGTTGTACTTTCGTATGCGGATACGTGCATCGGGATAATTTTCATGCAGATAATCACGAAGCTGGGGCCTCATTCTCTCCATAGTTTGATAATCGGTGAAGTTAACGATCAGCTCCCCGTAATTGTCGGCAGCTTCAGCCATGGGTCGTACAAGGCAGTAACGCGACGGAGCACGTCCATGACTGGTTGCCACCATCTCTACCTCTTCAAGTGAAAGCAGGTACTCGCTGATACTGTGGAGGTCATCCTGCACTAATATGGGACTGCTTCCAGCAGGCAAACGGTATTCAATGTATGCCTGGCGGTAATTGAAATCCGGGAAAAAGGCTTTTTTAATATTGTCAAAGTTAAGAGCGGCAAGGCCAAGCAGCATAAATCCTGTAATCAATACAACAGTTTTGTAATGCAAAAGCCTGCAGTGCAGTCTGCGAAATATCCGGTATCCCCTTCCGCCGAAGATCTCCTTTTCGCTTATGACTTCAATCTTATTTGTAAGCATCCTGCCTGCAAAAAGCGGAACCTGGGTCATTGCCAGCGCCCAGCTTATGAACAGGGAAATACAGAGTACCACGAACAGGTCACGCCCGTAAGTGCCGGCTGCATCCTCTGAAAGGAATACAGGTAAAAAGGCAATAACTGCAATGAAGGTAGCACCGAACAAAGGCCATGTTGTACGGCGTGCCGGGTCAACAAGTGATCGTGGCGGCCTTATACCCTTCTTTGTGTCAACCAGTATTCCGTCAATAACCACAATGGCATTGTCAACCAGCATGCCCATTGCAACAATGAAAGCGCCAAGGGATATACGCTGAAGTGTGCCCCCGGCGGCCAGCAATACCGGGAAGGTAGCAAGAATGGTAATCGCCAGTCCGGCACCGATTATTAAACCGCTTCTCCACCCCATTGAAAGCATCAGCACCACAATAACTATCAACACCGAGGCGGTAAGGTTCATCATGAATCCATCAATTGCTGTTTTTACAAGTTCGGGCTGAAAAAACACCTTATGAAATTCATAGCCAACAGGTATGCCCTCCATTAGCTCTTCAAGACGCTTTTCGGCACGTTTCCCCACCTCAATAATATTCTCGCCCGACTCCATTGACAATGATATGGCGATAGCTTTTTTGTTGTTCACATGTAAAGTGTTACGGGGAGGATCAGCATACACTTCCCTAACTTCCGCAATGTCGGACAATCTAAAAACACTGCCATCCAAACCCTTTACCATTACATTGGCTACATCTTCATTGCTTTGGATCTTCCCGCCTACCGTCAGATTCAGCATCTGGTTCCCGGTTTGAAGTGCTCCCGGGTAAACTGTAGCAGCTTGTCCGTTAATTGCTGAAATGATCTGAAGCGGATAAACTCCAAGCTCATTCAACTTTGACGGGGTAAATACAATCTCCGTTACCGGATCCTGCTCACCGTATATTTCAACACGTGCCACACCTGGCACAGCCAGCATTTCCCGTTTGACAAATCTGGCCATATGACTCATTTCACGGTAAGAATACCCCTCGGCGGTCATTGCATAAAACATGCCGTAAACATCCCCAAAATCATCAAACACCATGGGTGTCATTGCACCGGCAGGAAGTTTTGCTTCCACCTCCCCTATCCTGCGCCTCAGAAAATCCCATCTCTGTTCAATCTCATCCTGCGGCACGGTCATCTCAAGGGTAACCAGAATCTCAGAAATACCTGCCATAGACCTTGAACGGATAGATTCAACATTTGCCAGTGTGCTCAACTGTTCCTCAATAGTGTTGGTAACCTGCATCTCCACTTCGTGTGCATTCGCCCCGGGCCAGACGGTCACTATCTGGCTCTGCATCACAACCAGTTCGGGATCTTCAAGTTTGCTTATCGCATTAAAAGCCAGAACGCCTCCGGCTACCATACTGAACAGGATGAACCAGATCAGGGGCTTCCGGATGAAAGTCATTTCAGTAATGTGCATCACAGCAGCCCTCCCACATTGGTTTCAGACACCGGTTCAAGGGGCTCGACCCTTTCGTTATCACCGATCAGGGTTACACCGGCCACAACTACATGTTCTCCCGGTTGCAGTCCGCTAACAATATTAATCCGCCCTTCTCCAGCCAGTTTACCGGTAGTTACCTCACGGCGGGCGACTTTTTGTGTGGCAGAATCGTAAACCCATACAAAAGTTTGTCCATCTTCAGAGAACAGGGCGGTAACCGGAACACATACAACAGGCCCTGCATCATCCCGGAAAAGAATGTTCACCATAACATCCATTCCGGAAGCCAGATCAGGATTGCTGCCGGAACTGAAACCCAGGTTCATCCTGTACAGCTGATTCTGATTTGCCTTTCTTTTAATACCAAGGAGCCTGAGGTCAAATGCAACGTCTGGCATCGTCCTCACGGCGCCGGAAAAGGAAAGGATGTCATCACGCCTGGTGTAAACCGAAGCCGGAACATCAACCTCAACCTGGTACCGGCTGACATCCAGGAGGGATAAAACCGGAATGCCTGCATCAACAAGCTCGTTCTGACTGAAATTGATCCTTTGTATATAACCTGAAACCGGAGCCACTAAACGGGTATCATTAAGCTGCTGCCTGGCGTGTTCCAGTTTGGATTCAACCATTTTTAAACCCGATACAGCTTTGTCGTATTCATTGACCGGCACACTGCTTCGTTTATAGAGTTCAATAACACGTTCAGCTTCTGATTTTACCTGTTCATACTGTGCCTCGGCAGCATTTAACTGTATGAGATAATCACGCCTGTCCATTTGTGCCAGGAGCTGCCCAGCCTGTACAAAGTCACCCTCCCTTACCTTAATCTCAGTAACCGGACCGGCTACCCTGAATGAAAGGTTCAACTCAGCATTTTCACGCACCCTCCCGGCGAATTCTCTTAGCTCAAAAGTATCGGTCGCCTTTACAGTTTCAATTTTCACTTTCCTGGTAATACGGTCGGGCTGATCATTCGTGCCGCAACACCAGAAAAGGATGCTGATTAAAAGAATGATGCCAGAATTTCTTAATATTCTCATAACTTATGGGTATTTGGTATGTTATTTAAAACACAATCAAAAATACAAAAGCAAGTAGAAATATTAAGCAGGGCTTTATTCATTTATTTTTATTTTTCCTGAGCAGGCACTTCTGAACAAAGTCATTTTCTATTATTCTTAATTTGGAAAACAGTCTGTTTACTCAATTTATCAGTCAAAAATTTTTACAACCCTGTATAATTTTTAACTTTGTTTGTGGCAGGTCAGAATAGTTTTTAAAAGAGAATATCAAAACATTATTAATATCAAACCTAAAAATTGTTCGATATGAGAAACTTAACAACTTTGTTTTTAATTGGTTTTTTAGTGCCCATCATTTTTGGCTGCGGGGGTTCACCAGGAGAACGTGATGTTGAAAGTGGTGATGATTATTTGCCAATTTCCGCAGAAATATTGCCGGGTACATGGAGCTGCACCAGGTATGTTCTGGGTACAGGAATTGAAAACGAAATGATGGCCGGTATGCAAGGCGACCTGGAATTTACAGAAAACGAAGTCGTTTATATGCAGCAAACTTACAGCTACTCTATTGAAGACGACAGGGTTATTATTACGCAAAACGGACAGGAGATATTAAGGCCTCTTGCATGGGACGGAGAAAGCCTGATAATGCTGGGAGACGATGCAAAGGTTTATTATGAAAAACAATAGTACCTGAGCACAAATTAATTACTCCTAAATGGCATTGACACATACGTATCCAGATCGTTTTTGTTTGGCCCGGAGCAGTCGGCAACATTCCGGCCATGAGTCATTCTGGAATAAACCATTTAACTATACATCCATTAAAAACTGACTGTAAACCGGGTATAGAAATCAAATATCTTTCTGGTCCGGTTCGCATTTAAAGGCCGGTAAATTTCATCTCTCAGGCGAAACCTGAATTCATAATGTATCCAGGAGGATATAGTATACCGGTATCGTATCTCAGCCATGGTAACATTTGGGGCAAAACTCGAAGAAACGAGCCAGTGCGGGTCGGACTGACCGTACAGGATACCAAGCCTGTGATGCTCAAAAACATTATTGATATAGGCAGAGAGCTGCCAGGATATAGCCGAACCTCCGAACATCAACCGGTCGTCATCAATCTGAAATCCGGCATCAGATGGTCTGGGAGCAACAGGAATAAAACCCAGCTCTCCTCCGAACAGGTATTCTTCGCCTGAAATACTAAAAGCGGGCCGGTACATCCATCGGGTAGAGAAGACAATATGATTCCTCAGTTCACCGTCGCGGTAAAAATTTTGCGGGGTCACGGAAATACTGAACTCTCGCTGTGCCCATTTGCCCTGAGTGTTGCGGTGCTGGATATTTGCAAAACCAGTAATTCTGGCTGCCCGGGACTCATCAAAACGCAAAGGTGAACGTGCTGCATGAGAGCTGCCTGCAGTGCTGTTGTGGCTTGCAATAAGATGCAGGCGCCATTTAGCGGACCCATCCCATTCCATCCAAATTCCATCTGTGTGGGAAATTGCAAGGTTGGATCCATAATAGCGATCAACACCTTTTGGAATTAAACCCATAAGGGGAAAACGACCCTGAAAGCGTCCGG
Source organism: Bacteroidales bacterium (assembly GCA_007125955.1). GTDB lineage: Bacteria > Bacteroidota > Bacteroidia > Bacteroidales > PUMT01 > PUMT01. The sequence continues at coordinate 6,105 of SLCF01000126.1, forward strand.
CAGTTAGTTTCATTCCGGGTGTAAGCTCCCAGATGAGAAGAAATTCATCCACAGTTGATGTTCCGGCAGGATAACTGCCACTGCCTGACGTATAGGAGTCCAGCAAAAAACGAAATTTTTCCTGATTACTGGAAAGTCGCATTGCAATACGTCCAAGGAAAGTAAGATTATTGGTTAAATGATAACTTATTCCCACCCGGGCCCTAAGATTTATGGTCCGTTCTGTATTCTCCACTCCATCCCGTTCTGTGGTGATTACGTAATAATAGACAGGGCGAATGCTGATATTATAGCCAAGCTTACCTGGTGAAGTGTTAAGTGGTTGTGAGGCAATTAGATTATTGAGATTGAGTGGGATTAAAATACTGCTGATAATCAAAAATCTTCCAGGATAAAATAAACCCATATCTTTTTTTAAAATATGATATCATAATGGCTATAACAGTATACAATTACCGATATTATTTCAATCCTAAACAATCTTGCTATACCGGAAAAGTGCCTTTTTTCATCAGAGTTTTACAAGCTCTACCCTTCTGTTTTTTGCTTTGTTTTCGTCGCTGTCATTTGGTGCCACCGGCATGGCCTCACCATATCCCTTTGCCTGGAGCCTTGCGGGATCGATACCAAAAAGAAGAAGGTATTGGCGTACCGATTCTGCACGTCGATGTGAGAGTTGCAGGTTATAATCAGAGCTGCCGTCGCTGTCGGTATGGCCCTGAATCTCCAGCCTCAATTCAGGGTTTGAGGCCAGCAGAGTAAGCACATCCTGTAATTGCTTGTTTGAAGGTTGTTGCAGTGTGGCCCTGTCAAAGTCGAACAGAATTCCGTAGAGAGCTATTTTCCCATCGGAATCCAGAGCTGCCATCATTTCAGCTGGTGTGAATTCCAGGGTTGTGACAAGAGGTTTTTCGTCAATTATGTCGAGAATTGTTCTGCCCGCACTCACTGATGCCTGTACCCTGCACCATGTAATACCCCCGTCTTCACGAGGAATAGTGAAAACCAGCCCATAATGATTATCCTCCCACTTAATTGAACCTCCTCTCTCAAGGGCGGCCGCTTTGAAGTTCTCGAAGTACTCAACCTGTGAAACCTCCCTGTTGGGTGTTCCGTCTTGATTGTAAAGGAAGTACCGCAAACTACGGTATTCACCTCTTACAGTTTGCGTGGTGTAGTTTCTCGGCGGGGTGCCTGTTCTGAACTCATACTCACCAAAATTAACTTGTTCAGAGCGCCTCTGGTCAAAAACAGTACCGGGGAATGGCCTGACAAGCGGGTGCTCTGTTACCTCCTGCGCCGGTACAGGAGCATTGAAAGCAACAATAATCAAAGCCGCCAGAAATAAAAACCTCTTTTTAGTATTTTTCATCTTCTATCCTCCATAATGAAGGAGCATCAACCATCAGTAAAGGGTGAATCAGTTGCTGATCCTTTATAATTTTAATTGTTTGCGTGAAAAATAAACGAAATCAGATTTTTCATCTTAAAATAAAGACTAAGGCAAGATAAAAAAATTTCACAAACTACCGTATAGCAATTATAAAATTAACTAAAAAAGGAACTATCCACCCCCTTAGTTAATCTATAAAGGAATCCATATCAGGCTGATGTTCATGGAAAAAAAATAACCCTTCATC
>SLCF01000014.1 GCA_007125955.1 Bacteroidales bacterium
CTCCTTTCAAACCAGGATGGTCTTGAACTTGAATCTGACAAATCGGATTTCAACCGTTACCTCCCCGGCGAAGACAAGTCGGTTGGTTTCATTGCCTGCGGACTTGCATGGAACTACCTTCTGGAAAATTTCAGGGACACGCCTCTCAAAAACCCTGTACTGAAAGTATGTCAGTACCCTCTGCCCCGAAAGCTTGTAGAAAAGATAGCATCCGATTGTGACGAACTGCTGGTGCTGGAGGACGGGTACCCGTTAGTTGAAGAAGCGCTTAAAGGTTTTCTGGAAAGAGGGATAAAGGTAAAAGGAAGGCTTGACGGAACTCTTCCGCGTGACGGGGAGCTTAACCCTGACCATGTTGCAAGGGCTGTGGGACTGCAGGTGAAAGCCGGAAAGGATATTCCATCGGTTGTTGCAAACAGACCCCCTGCTATGTGCAAAGGATGCAGTCACATAGACGTTTATAATGCACTACTGGAAGCACTTGAAAAATACAGCAAGGGACGCGTATTTTCCGATATCGGCTGTTACACACTTGGAGCGCTTGAACCGTTCAACGCAATAAATTCATGTGTGGATATGGGTGCTTCGGTTACCATGGCCAAAGGTGCTGCTGATGCAGGTCTTTTCCCGTCGGTTGCCGTTATAGGCGATTCAACATACACCCATTCAGGTATTACCGGGTTACTCGACTGTGTAAATGACCGCTCTCCGGTAACAGTTATTATATCAGACAATCTTACAACAGGGATGACAGGTGGTCAGCAATCATCTGCTACAGGGCGTATAGCTGATATATGCAGGGGTGTTGGAGTGGAACCTGAGCATGTAAAGCTGATAAACCCATTAAAAAAGCATCACGGAGAGAATACTGATATAATAAAGAAAGAGCTGCAATACGAGGGAGTTTCGGTGATAATTGCACAAAGGGAATGTATTCAGACAGCAATGAGAAGAAAAAAAGGCAACAAAAGCAAACAATAAAATGTTATCAATATGAAGATAGATATAATTTTATCAGGAGTGGGCGGACAGGGAATCGTATCCATTGCCGCTACCATAGGAATGGCTGCCATTGGAGAAAACCTGAACCTGAAGCAATCGGAAGTTCACGGAATGAGCCAGAGAGGAGGAGCCGTGCAGTCCAATTTGAGACTCTCTGACAGAGAGATAATGTCAGACCTTGTACCTTCAGGTGAAGCAGACCTCATACTTTCGGTCGAGCCGATGGAGTCTTTGCGTTACCTCCCGTTATTGTCGGAAAAAGGGTGGCTGGTGACAAATACAACCCCTTTTGTTAACATACCAAATTATCCTGATATTGAAGAGATAATGAAAGAAATACGTGCTATTCCCAATCATGTGGCAATTGATGCCGACAAGGTGGCAAAAGATATTGGTTCGCCCAGGTCATCTAACATGGTTATGCTTGGAGCAGCCTCCCCCTTCATAAACCTTCCCTTTGAAAGGTTTGAGGAAGGCATACGCCGGATCTTCAACAGGAAAGGAGAAGAAATTGTGGATGCAAACCTCAAGGCGCTGCATGCCGGAAGGGAATTTGCACAAAACAGGAAGTAAATTCAAAACAGAAAACCTATAAAGAATGTTAAATGAGACGGATATCGGGGAGATCAGGAAACGCAACATGGATCCCCGCAAAGTTGAAAAGCAGATTGAACAGTTCATAAAAGGGATACCATATGCAGATTTGGTTAAGCCTGCTATGATAAAAGACGGTGTACTGAAACCTTGCGAAGAGACTCTTGATGACCTGAAAGAGCTTTATAATGAACATTGCAAAAAGGAAAAAATAGTAAAGTTCGTGCCTGCATCAGGAGCCGCAACCCGAATGTTCAGAGAGTTTTATGCTTACCTTAAAAATGTGAAAAAAGAGGGTGGTACAACTGTCTCTTCTGCTGTTGCTGAGTTTGTGGACAATCTCCACAAATTTGCGTTTTATGAGCCGCTAAAGGAAAAAATTGAAAAAAAAGGTGTTAGAATTTCACCAAATGCAGATGCCGGGGATATCAAAGTTATTATAGAAACACTCCTGAAAGAGGATGGATTGAATTTCAACAACCTGCCCAAAGGGTTGCTCCCTTTTCACAGGTATAACAATAATTACCGCACAGCTTTCGAGGAGCATCTTGTTGAAGGAGCTTTCTATGCAAAAGGCGGCAACAATACCGTAAATATCCATATGACAGTCTCCCCTGAACACCAGGAGGTTTTCAGGGAGATGGCCGGCAGGGTGAAGCCTTCTTATGAAAACCAGTTTAAATGCAAGCTGAATATTGAGTTATCACAACAAAGTTCGTCAACAGATACTATTGCAGTTGACCTGAACAATAATCCTGTAAGAGACAGTGAGGGGAAGCTGGTATTCAGGCCGGGCGGCCACGGGGCGCTTATAGAAAACCTCAATGCACTCGATGCTGACATTGTTTTTATAAAAAACATTGACAATGTAGTTCCCGATGCACTGAAGAATGTTACCATAAAGTATAAAAAACTGCTTGGAGGAATAATGCTCTCCCTGCGTGAGCGAATATTCCACTATTTAGAAACCCTGGAAAACAATCCGTTGCCCGGTGATGGGGAGTTGGAGGAGATACTCTATTTCCTGGAAAATGAGTTGTGTATTATATCACCGCCGGGTATCAAAACATCAAGCCCGGAAAAAATAAGGGATTATTTAAAGAATAAACTTAACCGTCCGCTAAGGGTATGCGGAATGGTTGAAAACAGAAGTGAACCCGGCGGCGGACCTTTCTGGGTTAAAAACAGCGACGAATCGGTGTCACTTCAAATAGTGGAAACTTCGCAGATAGAACTTTCCAACCCTGAGGTAAAAAAGATATTCAACAGGGCTACCCATTTCAATCCGGTTGACATACTTTGCTCCCTTAAAGACCACAAGGGAAAGAAGTTTGATCTGATGAAATACCGCAACCCTGATGACGGGGTAATAACCATCAAGTCGTTCAACGGAAAAGAGATAAAGGCGCTTGAGCTGCCCGGATTGTGGAACGGGGGGATGGCTGACTGGAACACGATTTTTGTTGAGGTTCCCCTTCTTACCTTCAATCCGGTGAAGACCATATTTGATCTGTTACGCCCAGAACATATAGGCTGATTGTTCAGTATTCAAAAAAACATGTTCCGATATGCAGGAGATAAGCAAAGCATTAAGCAGGTTCTTTGAAAGAAGCAAAGAGCTGAACTGTATTTATCGCATTGAGGAGTTAATGCGCCGCCAGGACTTGTCTACAGAAGATTTTTTCAGGAAGCTTACAGAAATAATACCCGGAGGGTGGCAGCACACCACGGTATGTGAAGTAAAGATAACATATGAAGAGAGTGTCTTTACCTCTGAAGATTACAAAGATACTGAATGGATGCAGGAGGTGGAACTTGTTGTTGACAACAATGTTGTTGGTTCGGTCAGGGTTGTCTACACGCAACCGATAGAAAAGAATGCCGATTCGCAGTTTATGCCGGAAGAGTACAAGCTGCTCAACCATATTGCACAGCAGGTTTCCAACTGGCTTCTTGTCAGGCGTGTCAAAAAGTCTCTCGAAATGCTTGACAGAAAAAAAGAGGAAGCCGTTAGTGAAGAGGAGAGTGAGCCGGAGCCTGCATCAGATGAGCACTGGAAATGGAGATTCAGGCTTGCCAAAAAGATTGCTGAAAAAACAGATATGGATAAGTTCGGAATAAAAGCGATATATCTTATAGGAAGCAGTAAGAATGCTACGGCCGGACCCGCCAGCGATATGGATTTCCTGGTACACTTTGACGGCGACGGGCAAAAGAAAGAGCTTATAAAATGCTGGTTTGATGGATGGAGTCACTGCCTGGCAGAAATGAATTTCCTGAAGACAGGTTACATGGTAAAGGAGGGGCTTGTTGACCTTCATCTGTTAACCGATGAGGATATTGAGAAGAAAACAAGCTATGCCGTATTGATTAATTCGGTGAACGACAGGGCCAGACCACTTAAAACAAGATAACACCTGTGAAACAACTCACAAAATGTTTTTTTGTTTCAGACCTGCATGGCAGGCAGGAAAAGTTTACAAAACTCTTTTCCGCAATAAAAGAAGAAAAGCCTGATATGGTCTTTATGGGCGGAGACCTTCTCCCGTCGTTTTACTCTTCCGGTGATGCCGGTGAGTTTATCAGGAGCTTCATTGGTGGAGCACTTTATAAACTGAAGAGGGAGCTGGCAGAACGCTATCCCTCAATTTTCCTCATAATGGGAAATGATGACCCGAGGATATATGAGGAAGCTTTCATTTCAATGGAAAAGGAAGGTCTTATCAGCTATATGCATTTTAAGAAAAAATTGAACGGCAGGTATATTATATACGGGTATTCCTGCATACCCCCGTCTCCTTTTATGCTGAAGGACTGGGAAATGTATGATGTTTCCAGGTATGCAGACCCCGGATGTATTCATCCGGCTGATGGCAGCCGATCAGTAAATACCGGTGAACAGGCAGAATTTGGAACTATACAGAAAGACCTTCAAAAGCTGTGTGATGAAAAAGATCTTTCTGCTTCGATATTCCTTTTTCATTCTCCCCCGTACTGCACAAGTCTTGATCGAGCAGCACTTGACGGAAAGATGATTGATCATGTACCCCTGGATGTACACATAGGGAGTATTGCAATAAAAAGATTTATAGAGGAGTGCTCTCCGTATATAACACTTCACGGGCATGTACACGAATCATCTTCAATAACAGGAGCGTGGAAAGAGAAAATAGATTCTACATGGTGCTTTACTGCGGCATGGGACGGACGGGAACTGGCCCTTATCAGGTTCACTGCTGAAAACCCGTCTGATGCAACAAGACAGCTCCTCTGAAATGTTTAAAATACTCCATTTTTTATAACAACTTAAAAAACGTTAATATGGAAGAATTGAAAACGATAGAAATCCTGAAAACTGCGATTTTGATAGAGCGCAGGGGAGAGGCTTTTTACCGGAAAGTATCTGAACAGTCAAATAATTCCGGAGTTAAAAAAATATTTGACATCATGGCGAAGGAAGAGGTGCTTCACGCCAAGATATTGCGCGACATGTATGCAGAGTTTGTGAGGAATAAAACGTTTTCGCCGGCGAAACTTCCCAAAACCGATAATGAGTCGGCTGCAGAAATAATTCTTACAGATGAAATAAAACAACAAATCTCCGGTGCAGGTTTTGAAGCTGCAGCAATCTCTGCTGCAATAGATATGGAGAACAAAGCAATTGAGGTCTACTCCGACAGGGCAAAACATGCAACCGATCCCAATGAGAAGAAGTTGTACAAGTGGCTGGCTGACTGGGAAAGGGGTCACCACAAGCTTCTTTTCGACCTCGACAGTGACCTGAAAGAGAGGATCTGGAATGACAACCAGTTCTGGCCGTTTTAAAGATTGCCGAAGTTGATTTGGCATTGTTGCCGGGTTGTAAGAACTTGAATTACAACCAGTTCCAGCCCTTTTGAAGAGGCGGCTGACAACCGGCATACCTGTTTATATCCGAAAGCTGTTCCATTGTTGCTGAATGATGTGCTTTCAGCTTTTGGGCTTATTATTTTTATTAATTAATTAAATATATATCTTAACTGATGAAGACAATATTCCGTTTTTTCTTGATTATCATTATTTCTGGTTATCCGACTGTTTCATGTGTTCCGGATGTTACCACTGGGGAAATAGCTGACGGGGGAATGGTTGTAACCGCCCATCCCGAGGCTTCTTCAATTGGTGTTGAAGTGCTTCAAAAAGGAGGGAATGCCGTTGATGCGGCAGTAGCAGTAGAGTTTGCACTGGCTGTCTGTTACCCGCGCGCCGGGAACATTGGCGGGGGAGGTTTCGTTGTATATCGCAACAGCAACGGAGCAGTTGACGCAATAGATTACAGGGAGATGGCTCCGGCAAATGCACATCGCGATATGTTCCTTGATGAGGATGGGGAAGTGATAGAAAACTTGTCAATCAACAGCCACAAAGCATCAGGCGTTCCCGGGACGGTGGCGGGGATGGCGGAGTTGCATGGCAGGTATGGGTCAATGCCTTTCCATACACTTGTTGAACCTGCAATTAAACTGGCACTGCACGGATTTCCCGTGACGGAAAACCAGGCATCAGCATTCAACAGCAACCGTGAAAGATTTCTTGAAGTGAATGCTGTTCCTCCTGCATTTGTTAAAGATACTCCATGGACAGAGGGAGATACACTCGTGCAGACCGAACTGGCGCATACATTGCAACTGATTGCGGAGAAGGGGAGGGATGGATTTTACAAAGGAGAAGTGGCAGACTACATCATCAAAGAGATGGAAAGAGGAGGCGGAATAATCACCCACGATGATTTGGAGAATTACAGACCAGTATGGAGAAAACCTGTTACCGGCAAATACAGGGATTACAGGGTTATATCAATGTCTCCTCCTTCAAGCGGCGGAATCGCTCTTCTTCAGCTGCTTGGCAAGGTTGAGCCATACCCGCTGTCGGAATGGGGACACAATACGGTCAGAACAACCCATCTGATGGCTGAAGCTGAAAGAAGGGTTTATGCTGACAGGTCAGAACATCTGGGAGACCCCGATTTTTATCCTGTTCCTGTAGAACAGCTTATTGACAGGGATTATCTGCTGGAGCGAATGAGCAGTTTCTCAATGGATGCAGCAACACCTTCCGAAGATGTTTCTCCGGGCGAAATCGCATACCGGGAAAGTGAGGAAACAACACACTATTCAATAGTTGACAGTGAACGCAATGCTGTTGCAGGCACAGTAACCCTTAACCGCTCTTTTGGTAATTTTGTTGTTGTCCCGGGTGCAGGATTTATTATGAACAATGAAATGGATGATTTCAGCATCAAGCCGGGGTATCCGAATATGTTCGGTTTGATCGGCGGTGAAGCCAACGCAATTGAGCCCCGTAAACGGATGCTGAGTTCCATGACCCCCACCATACTGGAAAAAGACGGGGATCTTTTCATGGTTGTTGGTACACCCGGTGGTTCAACAATCATCACTTCTGTATTCCAGACTGTCCTCAATGTGCTGGAGCACAAAATGGGTATGCAGGAGGCCGTTAACGCACCGAGGTGGCACCACCAGTGGTTGCCTGATGTGATAAGTGCCGAACCCGATGCATTTAAACCCGGCGTTCGTGAAGAACTTGAAATAATTGGTCACCGGTTCAGTGAACGTTTATCAATAGGAAGGGTCGATGCCATACTGGTGCTGCCTGACGGCAGACTGGAAGGGGGTGCGGATCCCAGGGGGGATGATACAGCCAGGGGGTACAATGTGCCGGATCCATTGTAATATAAAACCGGACCTTTGGAAAAACAGAGCATCTTAATTTTGACCTGTTTCTCTTTTTCTTATGTAAGCTATTCTGTGATATTGATAAAACAGTATTTTTATTCCAGCTAATATTCTCCGGGTTTATCTTATCTTCTGAAATATGTTGCTCAAGTTTGAGTAATTTTGATAACTTTAGCACCGGTTTGACGTATATAAAAATATGACGGAAAACAATATTCAAATAATTACCGGTATATGAAAAATCGTGAAACTGGCACAATGTACAACCTTGACTATTTGTATAAGATATCTGAAGGAGACATGGAGTTCATTGATGAAATGACAAGGCTTTTTATTATTGAGATTCCGGTGAAGTTGAACAAAATAATTGTGCTTCTTTCAGAAGGCAGGCGTGAAATGGCGACAGATGAAATACACAGGATTGCTCCCAATTTTTCTCTTTTTGGTCTTCATAACATAATAGCGAAGATGAACAAGATAGAATGCAGTCTCAGGTCTGGTGCAGAGGAAACAGGTGTTATAAGTGAACTGGAATGCATACGGTATGAATTCAATAAAGTTGCCGTCAAATTGAAATCGGATTGCAATATTTACAATCTATGAATATACTTGTTTGCGAAGATGACGTTCTCACCCTCAAGACCCTTGAATATGCCCTGAAGAAAGACGGATACAGTATCATTACAGCTGCTGACGGTCTCAGAGGTGCTGAAATCCTTAAAGAAAATAAAGATGAACTGGATTTTATGATCACAGATCAGCATATGCCTTATGTAAGCGGTCTGGAGTTGGTTTATATGGCAAGGGTGGAACTGAAAATGGACATTCCGATCGTTATGATTACAAGGGTTGGCCTGGAAGAAGCAAAGATAAGAGCTGGTGATTTAGGGGTTGACGAGTATATTACCAAGCCTTTCAATCCCGGAGACCTCTCTGATGTTGTGGGAAGACTACGGGAAAAGCACATATCCGGCAAAAGTTCTGGTACGGGTGATGAGGGGGAATCTTACACCGGGACCGACAACCGGTTTTCATAAAAAAACTCATTTAAAATGTTTTCCAGGCAAGAATATTTAAGAGTTATGTACAGGTTATTTTCGCTGACCGCCATCTTTTTCTTCATATCCATAATGCCGATGAATGCTTTCAGTTTACCTGAAAATGATACAGTAACAGCGGACAACCTTTTTTCACTCGCACGTGAAAAAGTTTATGCAGGTGAAACTGAAGAGGGAAGAATATTAGCCTATGCAATACTGGAGCAGTATCCGGAATATTACGATGCACTTGTACTTGCTGCAATAACTCTTTCATGGGAGGGCATGTACGATTCAGCCAGGGTTCACCTGAAAAATGTTTTTGAAAAACATATAGCCCATTTTGACGCTCTCAATGCGATAATAAATTTAGAGATATGGGACGGCAATTATGAGGAAGCAATAAAGTACTGTAATACAGGAATTGATTACCATTATGAAACTGATCTCTTCCTGTTCAAAAAGGGCAGGGCGCTTCGTCTTGCCGGTCACCTCCCTCTTGCAATAAAAGCTATCGAACAGATTCTTGAAATGTACCCTGACCACAGGGAGGCACAATACTTGCTTGTCTGGTACAAAATGCTTATGAACAGGAGTATGAAAGAGCTGTTTGAACACAATTTCATCATCATGCCTGCATCTGTTCATCCGGAACTGTTCAGGAAAAGATCATATATCCTTGCTGAGTATCACGGGGATTTCCACGATTCGCCCTATGAGAGACGCTGGCATATGGGAAGCGCCGGCTACTCACACTACACCTCTTTCGGTCCTGTCACAGCCAGGATTAATTTTGCCCAGACTTATTTTGATGGCAGGGGACTCACACGCTATCCCTCTCTGCAGTATGAGCTTGAGTCATACCCCGTTTTATCGGCTGACTACTATGCCTATATTGCATATGCCTATTCAGGCGGATCTTCATTCCCGAAACACAGGGCCGGTCTTGAACTTTTCAGGAACCTGCCCCATGCCTTTGAGGCTTCATTGGGATTACGCTATATGTACCGGGATGAAAACTTTTTTTTTTACACCGGTAGCCTGGGCAAATATCACGGAAACTACTGGTTTTCTTTAAGACCCTATATTTACAGGGAAGACGGCGGTATCTCGCACTCCATTCATATGAATGTGAGAAGATACATGGAATCGGACGGGGATTTTGCCGGTTTTTCATTGGGAAGGGGGGCAATTTTTGACGAAACATACCTGACATCAGACAGCAGAATTTATCTCAACAGCTGGACAGCCGGGGTTGAGATAAGCAAAACATTTATGTCAGATTACCTTTTCAGAACAGGCATAAGGTATGCCTATGAAGAGCATGAAACCGGTTCGTACAGGGGCAGGATAATTTTTCATGCTATCCTCAGGTATTATCTGGGCTCATAATTTGTATCGCTTTATAACTTTAATATAAACAGGACAGAATTTGGCATTATTTTTCAATATATCATTTTTTTTCAGCGGCAATAAAGTTAGCTTACCCAAAAAAAAAATAATACTCTTAACAGCCCTTTTCCTGGTTGTTCAGAATTCCTCTGCCTGTTTTTTGTTTCCTGCTGAAGAAGAAAGAATGCATTTGATTGAAGCTGAGTCTTTGTTAACTGCCGCTTATATAGAGGATGTATCAGTTGAGCCTGAAGATTCCGGTAAAGTTATTTCAAAGGCAGACAGTGATACCCTTGCGTATGAATCGGTTGCTGAAGACACATTCCTGAAAGATCTTGATACAAGACGGGAGGGCGCCTTACTTATCAAGGTTCTCATAGCGTTTATAATCTACTCGATTTTTTCAATGCTGGTTCTGCTTGTTGTCATTCTTCTGCACCGTAATAAGCTGGAGCTGGTCGAGAAGATCTCCCAGGAGCTGAAAGAAAAATACCAGGGTCTGCTGATGGATTACCTTTTTGATGAGGAACACGAACCGGAAATACTGGAACGGATAAATAAAGCTGCTGGCGACAAATTCAAGCGTGAGATACTGATGAATCAGATGCAAGACCTGATGGTCAACCTGTCGGGTGATGCGGCTGACAGGCTCAGTGAACTGTATTACAAACTTGATCTTGACAGGGATTCTGAAGAAAAGGCTCTCGGCCCAAAGTGGCATATCAAGGTCAAAGGATTCAGGGAACTGGCACTTATGAACGTGACACGCGTAAATGACGAAATAATCAGATGTTTGCACAGCAAGAACAGTATACTAAGGATGGAAGCACAGCTTGCTCTTGTCAGGCTTGGTGAAGAGGACAGGTTTGCATTCCTCGATCACCTCGAACGCCCGTTCACCCTATGGGAACAATTGAATGTGCATCAAACCATTGTTTCCCACAACCTGGAGATTCCCTCTTTTGAAAGGTGGCTCAATTCGGACAATCCAACCGTAGTTATCTTTTCCCTCAGAATGATAAGCCTTTTCTCCCAGACCGGATCATGGAAAAAGGTTGCAGAACATCTTGACAGTCCGTTTGAAAAGGTGAGGGAAGAAGCAGTACATACCCTTGGAGAACTTCGTGTTAAAGAAGCTCTTCCGAATCTCAAACAACATTACAAAGACGAAATATATGAGAACAGCCTGGAGATTGTGAAAGCAATCAGGAAAATGCCCGATGAATCGGTTCTGAATTTCCTGAAGCTGGTAATAGACAAGGAAGACGATATTCAACTACAGATAGAAGCAGCAAAAGCAATATATGAAATGGGCGATCCCGGAATAAAAGCACTTCAGAAAATAATGAAGAGTGAATACAAGAATTACCAGATCATAATAAAGCATGTTCTGGACAGGCGCATTTAAACGTATATAAATAAATGGAATTTTTAATTGACATATTAAGGTGGGTTCTCAACAATTTCCTCTTTATAATAACTATTGCTATTTTCTCGGCATATGTCTTGCTTGCCGCCTTCTCTGCCATGACACTCAGGAAATACCTGAGGAAAAACAGCTATGTTGATTACAATTCAATAATACTTTCACCACTGGCTCCATCCATTTCCCTTATTGCACCTGCTTACAACGAAGGTAAATCAATAGTTGAGAATGTAAGAGCGTTACTTTCTTTATATTACAATAATTTTGAAGTAATAGTCGTAAACGACGGAAGTACCGATAACTCGATGAAAGAGTGTATTGAGGCGTATAACCTTGAAAAGGTGAACTACTATTTTGATTACCGTATTCCATGTGAAAAGATCAGGGGAGTGTACAAATCCAAAAACCGCTCGTTCTATAATCTTACATTCATTGACAAAGTGAATGGTGGAAAAGCTGACGCGCTGAATGCAGGTATTAATGTTTCGCGTAATAAGCTAATAGTTAGCATAGATGCCGACTCCATAATGGAGCCGGATGCCCTTCAGAAAATGGCAAAACCGTTTCTGGAAGAGACCGGCAAAAAGGTGATCGGAACGGGGGGTGTAGTGCGTATAATCAATTCATGCGAAATCAAGAGCGGGAAAATACGAAAGATTCATCTGCCGAAGAACTTTCTTGCCAGAGTCCAGGTTCTGGAGTATACCAGGGCATTTCTGATGGGAAGGATAGCTTGGGCAAGGCTTGACGGATTGCTGCTTATATCTGGCGCACTAGGGATGTTTGACAAGGAGACTGTTATAAAATGCGGCGGATACAGTACTAAAACCGTAGGCGAGGATATGGAGCTGGTAGTAAGAATGAGAAGGTACATGGTTGATAGCGGGCAGAAATATGTGGTAACCTATATACCTGATCCGCTTTGCTGGACTGAAGTGCCATCAAGCCTGAAAATTCTCGGACGCCAGCGTAACAGGTGGACAAGGGGGACGGCTGAAACACTCTTTTCCCACAAAAAGATATTCCTCAACCCCAAATACAAATCCTTCGGGATTTTTGGCTACACATACTGGTTCTTTTTCGAGTGGCTGACACCCATATTTGAATTTTTCGGAATATCCTTCTTCATCCTGTATGCCATTTTCAGCACACCCAACTGGCCTTTTGCCATACTGCTCTTCTCCTTTGTCTATACTTTTGCCGTATCGCTGACCGTTTGGGCGGTGCTTTTCGAGGAGTTGACTTACCACAAGTACGAAAAGAAAAGGGATGTGCTCAGGCTTATAGGCACTGCTTTTCTTGAGCCTTTTCTTTATCACCCCCTCACTCTTGTCTGGGCTGTCAAAGGAAACTGGAGCTTCCTTACAGGCCAGAAATCATGGGGAAAAATGGACCGCAAAGGGTTCGGAACCAAAAAAAATTCTGACTCATCCGCCACATAAGAGCGATAATCTTTCATCAGGACTATCTTCTTCCGTTGAGCATTGTATGAAGCGTAAAATTTTTAATGGCAGCGGGGTGGTTACTTCTTTTTTTACAGGATAAAATTCTATAGTTTAGCATATCGGTCTTGCCGGCAAGGACCGGAGTGCTTTGTTCTTATGCCGGAGTGACCGTATGAAAGTTATAGAGGGCTTTGTTATGCTGAAGATACTGAGCAAATTTATATTGTGGTTATCGGGATGGCGCAAGGAAGGAGATATCCCTTCCGCCAAAAAGTTTATTGTGATAGTTGCACCCCATACAAGCAACTGGGATTATGTGATTGGTCAGCTCTTCTACTTTTCAATGGGTATTAGGGCTAAAATAATGATCAAGAAAGAGCTTTTCTTTTTTCCTTTGAACCTGCTCTTTAAGCTGGTCGGAGCCATTCCTGTAGAACGCGGCAGAAAGACAGGAATAGTCGATCAGATGGTCGGTGAGTTCAGTAAAAGGGACAAAATGATACTCACGATTACCCCTGAAGGAACCAGAAAACGGATAGCCGAATGGAAAAAGGGTTTTTACCGTATTGCAATGAAGGCTGAAGTTCCGGTACTGCTTGGTTATTTTGATTACAAGAGAAAAGTGGTGGGTATAGGAGATTTTTTTGAGCTTTCAGGTAATGAGAGGGAGGATATGAGAAAAATAAAAATGTTTTACAAAGATGTGAATGCCAAACACCCTGAAAAGTTTACCATAGGAAAAATATAATTTGGTGGTTATGGAAGAGCAACTGCTGGTTACCGTAATACAGTCAGCTATGGAATGGGAGAAACCGGATGAAAACCTCTCCCGTTTCGAAAAGCTTATCAGTAAAGCCGGTGAAACTGATATTATTGTTTTGCCCGAAATGTTCAGCACCGGTTTTTCTATGAGGCCGGAACTCTTTGCTGAAAAATGGGGAGGAAGGGCTTTCAGGTGGATGCAGCAAACTGCAACCGAAAGGGGGAGTGTTATAACCGGCAGTATAATGACAGAAGAAAACGGCCGGCACTATAACAGGCTGGTCTGGATGGAGCCGGGAGGCAGTTTTGAGTTATATGACAAGAAGCATCTTTTCAGGTTTGCTCAGGAGAACGAACATTATGAGTCAGGCAGTAAAAGATTGATAACAAGTATAAAAGGCTGGAGGATATGTCCGCTGATATGCTACGACCTGCGCTTTCCTGTATGGAGCAGGAACAGCTATAAAGAAGGTGAGTACGGTTACGATCTTCTTATATATGTAGCAAACTGGCCCGGTGCTCGCATAAATGCATGGAAGACCCTTCTCACTGCAAGGGCAATAGAAAACCTTTCCTATACCTGCGGCGTAAACCGCATTGGCATCGACGGCAAAGGAGTAGAGCATAACGGTGTCTCAATGGTTGCAGACCCATCTGGTAACGTAATATGGGAGGCAGGAAGCGATACCGAAAGTGTTGAAACAGTGGTTCTCCCAGCAGCAATCCTGAAAAATGCAAGGAAAAGGATGAAAGCGGGAGAGGACTGGGACAGCTTTACAATTGACCCCTCGCCTGAATGATTATTACTTCACTTGTGTTATAGAACACTTGCGAATGGCAACAAGTCCGGTTAACAAATTCTCAAGCCTGTCCAGCTGAAGCATATTTGCGCCGTCAGATTTTGCCTCAGATGGCGCAGGGTGTGTTTCCAGGAAAAGACCGTCAACACCCACAGCCACACCCGCCCTGGCAATAGTGCCTATCTGTTCCGGCTTGCCTCCCGTCACACCTTCTCCCTGATTGGGCTGCTGAAGTGAATGTGTTATGTCAAGTACTACAGGATATCCATCCTGCTGCATTACAGGGATTCCCCTGAAGTCAACAACCAGGTCCTGGTAACCGAACATGGTGCCTCTCTCGGTGATCATTATCCTTTTGTTTCCGGTGGATTCAATTTTTTTGACTGCAAACTTCATGGATTCCGGCGAAAGGAACTGACCCTTTTTTACATTGACCACTTTTTCGGTCTTGCCCGCAGCCAGGAGGAGGTCTGTTTGCCGGCACAGGAATGCGGGTATTTGCAGCACATCGACATACTTTGCCGCCAAATCGGCTTCACCGGGTGAATGTATATCTGTCAGCACCGGCACATCTAGTTCACTGCCCACTTCATTAAGGATCTCAAGTGCAGGCTTATCGCCAATCCCTGTAAAGGAGTCCAGCCGCGAACGGTTGGCTTTCCTGTATGAGCCCTTGAATATAAAGGGTATCTTCAACTTGCTGCAGATTTCTTTTATTTTGGCTGCAATATCAAAGGTTAATTCACGTCCTTCCACAGCACACGGTCCGGCAATCAGGAAGAAATTGCCGCTTTCATTGTGCTTGAGTCTGGGGACAATATATTTTACCATAATAGGGATATTTGTTTTGTTCATTGAAAGAGATCACGTTTACCAGTATTTGTACTTTCCTTTCCAAAGATTTCTAAGCTTTTCCTGCAGTTCTTTTTCCTTTGCATTTTCTCCGGGGTCGTAAAGAATTTTCCCCCTGACCTCTTCAGGAAGGTAATCGTCCTGAACAAAGTTTCCGGGATAATCATGCGCGTACCTGTAGTCTTTTCCGTATCCAAGCTCCTTCATCAATCCGGTAGGAGCATTTCTTATATTCAGTGGAACCGGAAGATCTCCCGTTTGCCTGACCAGCTCTGTTGCCTTTTCAATTGCAAGATATGCGGAATTACTTTTCTTTGCCGTGGCAAGGTAAATGGTTGCTTCTGCCAGTATAATCCTGGCTTCGGGCATCCCTGTAACGTGTATGGCATCAAATGTGCTCTGGGCTATCAGTAGTGCATTTGGATTGGCCAGTCCGATATCCTCGGCTGCCAGTATCACCAGCCTTCTTGCTATAAATTTCGGGTCTTCCCCTCCCTCAAGCATCCGGGCAAGCCAGTAAACAGCTGCATTGGGATCGCTGCCCCTGACCGATTTGATGAATGCGGATATAATATCATAATGTTGTTCTCCTGCCTTGTCATACAGGGCCATGTTCTGCTGAAGCTTTTCGGTTACAAGCTGGTTGGTAATAACTGTTTTGTCTTCATCTTCTTGTGACATAACTACCAGCTCCAGTAGGTTATAGAGCTTCCGCACATCCCCTCCCGAGTATCTGAGCAATGCCTCATACTCTGCAGTCTCAACCTCCTTTTCTCTTAGAACAACATCATTATCAAGAGCATATTTTACAAGACCGATCAGCTTATCACGCTCAAGAGGGTTAAGTAAATAGACCTGGCACCGGGAAAGGAGCGGAGGTATAACCTCAAAGGAAGGGTTTTCAGTGGTTGCCCCTATAAGAGTTACAACACCCTGTTCGACCGCTCCAAGCAGTGAATCTTGCTGCGCTTTGCTGAACCGGTGTATTTCATCAATGAACAGAATGGGGGCAGGATGGCTGAAAAATTGCTGTTTTTTTGCTTTTTCAGTTATATTCCTCACATCTTTCACGCCCGAATGAACAGCACTCAAAACATGGAAAGGACGTTCCAGTCCGGCAGAAAAAATTCGTGCAAGCGTTGTCTTTCCAACACCGGGAGGCCCCCAGAGTATCATTGAAGGTATCCTGCCGCTTTCAAACATCTTACGCAAAGCCGCTCCCTCACCGACAAGGTGCTTCTGACCGTAAAAACCTTCCAGGCTTTTTGGCCTCATTCTTTCTGCTAAAGGCTGGTTGTAAGACATTGGCGAAGGTGGATATAATATTATCTATGTCAAAATTACTTCAATAATTGCACATTTTAAAATAATTGATCCTCTCTGGTTGATAAAAGGGACCGGCTGGTGTCCGGGAAAGGTGGTATATGAAAAAAAATCGTTAATTGTAAAATAAGACGGGAAAATATTTATATTTGATGCTTATTTTTTGAAATAATCCTGTTTATAAACCAAAAAAATATTTCAATTTATGTGGAAACGATGGAAACAACTTGAGCTATACTGGAAGATAATCATAGGGATGCTGGTTGGTATCTTATGGGGCATAACAGCCATTTCAACCGGTTTGCATGAATTCAACCAAAACTGGATAGAGCCGTGGGGTACCATATTTCTTAACATGCTCAGACTTATAGCCATTCCCCTGATATTTGTCTCTCTTGTTAAAGGAATGGGAAGCCTGACCGACATATCAAAGTTGTCGCGTATCGGTTTGAAAACGATAGGTTTTTTCATGATATCCACAGTGGTGGCAATAACAATAGGCCTTATTATAGTTAACATAGCAAAGCCCGGCCATGCTTTTCCGGAAAGCACCCGTGCAGAGATGCAGGAACAGTATTCGCAGGACATTATGGTGCGCCAGCAGGTGGCAGAAGAGGTGGGTGAGATCGGTCCGCTTCAGATGGTGGTGGATATAGTGCCTGAAAACCTTGTAGAAGCTGCTTCAGACAACGAGAACATCCTTCAGGTAATATTTTTCGCATTGCTGTTTGGGCTTGCCCTGGCTCTCATACCACAGGATAAGGTGAAAACCGTGCAAAGTATTTTTGATGGTCTGAATGAGGTGGTACTCAAAATAGTTATGCTTATAATGAAGTTTGCACCTTACGGTGTGGTAGCACTCATGGGTACGCTGGTTGTAGAGTTTGCCGGGGACGATGTATCCGAAACCCTTGGATTGTTTGCTTCCCTCGGTTTCTACATACTTGTAACCTTCCTGGGATTCCTTGTAATGATTTTTTTAGTATATCCCGTCGTGATGATGTTGCTTACACCTATTCGTTACAAGGATTTCTACAAAGCTATCAGTCCGCCCCAGATGATTGCTTTTTCCACAAGCTCCAGTGCTGCAGCTCTCCCGATTTCAATGGAGCAGGTTGAAGTTGAGTTGGGAGTTTCAAAAACCATATCGAGCTTTGTGCTGCCTATAGGAACAACTATCAATATGGACGGAACCAGCCTCTACCAGGCGGTTGCAGCAGTCTTTATTGCACAGGCGTTCGGGTTTGACCTCACAGTAGCACAGCAGCTTACGATTGTAGTTACGGCGGTTCTTGCTTCCATCGGAACACCGGGAGTTCCCGGAGGTGGGGTGGTAATGCTTGTTATCATACTTTCTTCAGTCGGATTGCCTGCGGAAGGCCTGGCAATGGTTCTGGCCCTTGACCGTCCGCTTGATATGATGAGGACAGTGGTTAATGTTACAGGAAACTGTGCTGCTGCTTCAATTATTGCTCACAGTGAAAAAGAACTGAATTATCCACCGGTTAAACAGAAATAATAACCGAAAGGCCAATAATTAACACAGTTAAAGCCTTGCTCTTATCTGACCTTCCGGTCCTATAAAGGCAAGGCTTTTTTTATTCGCGACAAAATAATTAAAGAATGTGGAAAAGGTGGAAAGAGCTTGAGCTGTATTGGAAGATAATTATCGGGATGTTTATTGGGATTTTGTGGGGCATAACAGCCGTTTCTTTCGGTTGGCATGAATTAAGCAGGAACTGGGTGGAACCCTGGGGCACCATATTTCTTAACATGCTCCGACTCATTGCCGTTCCCCTGGTTTTCGTATCACTTGTGAAGGGGATGGTCAGTCTCACTGACTTAACCAGACTTTCCCGTATAGGTATCAAGACCATTGGCTTCTACCTTGCATCGACTGTTGTGGCAATAACTATCGGTCTCCTTATTGTAAACACCACCAAACCCGGTGAAGCTTTCCCTGACAGCACCCGGGCAGAAATGCTCGAAATGCATGAGGAGGATATATCAGTTAGAAGAGCTTTGGCAGAAGAGGTGGGGGAGGCCGGACCTTTGCAGTTTGTTGTTGATATAGTGCCGCCAAACCTTGTGGAGGCGGCTTCGGATAACAGGAACATACTGCAGATCATTTTTTTTGCTTTTTTGACCGGACTGGCAATTGCGCTGATACCGCGTGAACGGTTAAGCACTGTTCACAATGCATTGAGTGGCGTCAACGAGGTGATTGTCAGGATAGTGATGATGATCATGAAGTTTGCCCCTTTTGGTGTGATTGCCCTTATGGCCAGTCTTGTAGTTGAGTTTGCCGGGGATGATATAGCCGAAACCCTCGATATGTTTGCATCAATGGGGTTTTACATGCTGATAGCCACCACGGGGTTTCTTTCAATGATATTCATTGTTTACCCTTCAGTTATAATGCTGTTTACTCCCATAAGATACAGGGCTTTTTACAAGGCTATAATCCCTGCACAGATGATTGCGTTTTCCACCAGTTCTACTGCAGCTGCCCTTCCCGTTACAATGAGGCAGGTTGAAGGGGAGCTGGGTGTTTCAAAAACCATTTCAGGTTTTGTTTTGCCTGTCGGTGTAACCTTCAATATGGACGGAACTGCAATGTACCAGGCAATAGCTGCCGTATTTATTGCTCAGGTTATAGGGATAGAGCTTACGGTTGCCCAGCAGCTTACAATAGTACTGACCGCCACACTTGCTTCTATAGGCACTCCCAGTGTTCCAAGTGCAGGTATAGTTATGCTGGTGATAATTCTCACTGCGGTCGGGCTGCCGGCAGAAGGCCTTGCCATTATAATGGCACTTGACCGGCCGCTGGACATGGTAAGGACTATAGTGAATATAACAGGCGACTGTGTAGCTGCTTCCATTATTGCAAAAAGCGAACACGAACTTAATTATCCCCCTCAAAACTCTCATAATTTAGCTTAAATCACTTTTTTTTTAAAAAATTACTCTTACTTTTATAATTGATAATCTGACCGGAACACTTTAATTTTTTTATCAGGATGAGCGAAGTGGCTTTTTTTGCTGATTTCTGGCGCCCATTTTTGATCATAATCAATTTTATCTACATTATAACCGCAATTATCGTTTCCATATCGGTTATAATGGATAACAGGAACCCTGCCAAAACCATTTCATGGATTATCATTCTTTTTTTGCTTCCCTTTATAGGACTGATCATTTATTTTATGGTGGGACAGAATTACAGGAAGCAGAAGATCTTCACCAGGAAAGGGATGGAGGACTTCAAACGGATACAGAGCTTAAGGGAAAAGCAGCTTATAGAGATCAAGGAAGATGATTTTATTGAAGATGAAAATATCAGGAAGAAGCTTCATATAATAAAACTGCTTCTGAAGAACAACAAAGCGCTGCTGACAAGAAAGAACAAAACCGAAATACTCAACAACGGCAGCCGGATTTTCGGTTCCATAAAGTCGGCATTAAAAAATGCAAAAGACCACATACATATTGAATTTTACATTATAGAGGACGACAGGATAGGGAATGAGATAAAGGATATCCTGATTGAGAAGGCAAATGAGGGTGTAAAGGTAAGACTTATATATGATGATGTGGGTTCATGGAAGCTGAGCGGAAGATTCATTGACAGTCTCAGAAGGGCAGGGGTTGAAGTCAATCCGTTTATGCCTGTTAAATTTCCTTTTCTTGCAAACAGACTGAATTACCGGAACCACAGGAAGATTATCATTATTGACGGGAAAACAGGATTTGTGGGTGGCATCAACATAGCGGACAGGTATTTGTATGGTGACAGGAAAATTAAATTCTGGCGTGATACACATTTGAAGATTGAAGGAGAGGCTGTCAGTTCACTTCAGGCGGTTTTTCTGATTGACTGGCATTTTGTTTGCGGACGTTTGCTTGATGAGTACCGTTATTTCCCGAAGACGGCCATAAGAAAATCAAACTTTGTGCAGATTATTTCAAGCGGGCCCGATTCGGACTGGGCGAGTATAATGCAGTCATTTTTCAGTGCCATTACCACAGCCCGGGAATACATTTATATAACAGTTCCCTATTTCATACCAAATGAAAGTATTCTTACGGCTCTCAAAACCGTTTCCCTCAGCGGAACTGAGGTCAGCATCATACTCCCGGCAAAATCGGATTCCTGGCTGGCCTATTACGGCACAATGTCTTACGTGGAAGAGCTTCTTGAAGCCGGGATCAATGTTTACACCTACCAGAAAGGATTTGTCCACAGCAAACTCATCATGGTGGATGATATTTTTTCATCGGTAGGCACAGCCAATATGGATATTCGCAGTTTTGACGACAATTTCGAGGTTAACGCTCTTATATATGATGAGGATACTACCGCTATGCTTAAAAAGCATTTCCTGGAAGACCTCAGGGAGTGCAAAAAAATTTCACCGGAGGAATACATGAAAAGGCCGCTTTCAAGAAAATTTTTCGAATCGGTGGCACGCCTGTTCAGTCCTCTCCTCTAACACAATTATTTTCTCCATTTTAACATAAAAACCCGGAAACATTTTTTGAAGCTTAAACATCTATTACCTAAGCTTTTTTTGATTTTCCGGCTCTAAAAGAAGCCGATTAAAACGGTGAAATCGAAACATTTTTTGCACGGATACTGTATAAATGAAACAGGGAGTTTATTCTCACGGGATTTAACATTTAAAGTATTGTTAATAAAAACCTTTAATTGTCATGAGGACTGGTATTTTCAGAATTGCAATCATTGCTGCGGTTATTATCTGGGGCGGGACTAATAACAGGAGTTCGGCACAGATATCGGATATGGGATTAATACTGGCAGGGGGCATATCGGATGCAGAAAAAATTGGCGCTGCTTATTTATCACCCTATACGGAAGCATTCGGGGCAAATCTCAATGCCGGATGGTATAATACTGCCAATACACACAGGCTGCTTGGATTCGATCTCACTTTTTCACTGAATATTGCTGCTGTACCTGATAATGCCAGGAGATTTGACCTGAATGATATTGAGGGGCTTACCGGCACTTTTACCGGCGACGGGATTGCACCAACGGTGGCAAGCAAGATGGATAACAGACCTGAAATGCAGTATTTTGATGGCAATGTGAATTATATGCTGCCTGATGGTACCGGTCTTGGATATATCCCTGCGCCAACATTGCACCTGGGTGTAGGGCTTCCAAAAGACACAGATATAATTATCCGCTATATGCCGGATGTTAAGTTTGGAAGGAGCGGGCATCTTGGATTGTGGGGGTTGGGAATAAAGCACAGTGTGAAACAATGGATACCTGTTCTCAGGAGGATGCCAGTTTTCAATCTTTCGGTAATGGGCGGCTATACAAGCTTTACCAACAGTACAGGGTTAAACTTTATGCCTGCGGATATCGGTGCGATTGACAATACCACTGCAGCGGTTACATTTGACAACCAGAAAATGGAGTTCTCCGTAAACAGCTATACGGCAAACCTGATAGCTTCAGCCGATATTCCTTTTTTCTCATTTTACGGTGGAGTCGGATTCAACTCCGGAAGCTCCTCGCTTAAGATGCTTGGCTACTATCCGATACCGGAACTGGACGGAACTGATATTGTTGTAAACGACAGCAGTATCCAGGAAAAAGACCCTGTGAACATAAAGATGAATAACGGTGACAGCAAACTTCAGCCAAGATTTAATGCCGGACTGAAATTCAAGCTGGCTGTTATTCATATACATTTCGACTATATTTATTCAAACTATTCAGTAGGATCTGTCGGGTTGGGAATAAACTTTCGGTAAGACACTCATAGATTTCACGAAAAGTCCGGGAGCAGACCTTCCGGACTTTTTTTTGCTACGTGAGATAAATACTTAAAACAGGAGGGAACCTGTCTGTTTTCCTCTCTGCAGAATACACTTTTACTGTCGTTATTACGTTAAAATTATGTCACAGGTCTGACTGCAGGACTACCTCCGTCAGCAGCAGACCCAAATTGAATCTGAAATGAGCGGCAAAGATCACCTAAAGAAATTCAATGAGGAAGAACAAAAAAGCATAACCAACCGGTACAGGGCACTGTTGCGCTCATGCCGCAACTCCATAGATAAAGAAGAACTGAAGAGCATTCGTATGGCTTTCAATCAGGCACTGCTTACTCACGAAGGGAAAAAGCGCTATTCAGGTGACCCATATATCTTTCATCCACTGAACGTTTCCCGCATAGTTGTTGAAGAGATTGGCCTTGGAGCCACATCTGTCATAGCGTCCCTTCTCCACGAAACAGTGAAGGAGTCGGGTTTGACACTAAACGATATAGAGAAGGTTTACGGGAAGCCTGTCAGGACTATCGTTGACGGACTGACCAGGATATCAGGTATTTCCACAAAGGCACCCTCCATTCAGGCAGAGAATTTCAGGAAGCTGCTGCTCACCATTTCATCGGATGTACGTGTCATATTGATAAAACTGGCAGACAGGCTTGAAAATATGAGGCATCTCGATGATGCACCGGAGAGTAAACAGATTAAAACGGCATGGGAGACTTTCTACCTGTACGCACCGCTCGCACACAGGCTTGGATTGTATGGCATCAAGACTGAGCTTGAAGACCTTTCCATGAGGTATACCAACAGAGAGCCATACAATAACATAAAGGAGAAACTGAAGCACACCACCTCCATGCGTAATCGCTTTATAAGGAATTTCACAGAGCCTATAAGTGTTGAGCTTGATAAGCAGGGTTTTGACTTTGAGATAAAGGCAAGGACAAAGTCGGTTTATTCGATATGGACAAAGATGAAAAAGCAGAATGCTGAATTTGAGGAGGTATACGACATCTTTGCCATTCGTATAATACTCAATTCCGCTTCGGAGAATGAAAAATCCGATTGCTGGAGAGTCTACTCTGTTGTAACTGACTTTTACCAGCCAAATCCTAACAGGTTGCGCGACTGGTTGTCTGTGCCCAAGTCGAACGGCTACGAATCCCTTCACACTACCGTTGTCGGTCCCGGCGGAAAATTTGTAGAAGTTCAGATACGCACCCGCCGGATGGACGAAAC
>SLCF01000114.1 GCA_007125955.1 Bacteroidales bacterium
AATTAAACTATTATTCAATGAGTTATTATTGTATGTCAATTAAGTTCATTAATTTTTGCCGTATGTAAACCCCATGTTTGTTCATCTCTTTTTGTCTGCCGAAGGCTGATGGGGCTTTCATAACAGCAATTATTTTGTTTTCGAAATCATTCAGAAATATATCATTCAACAATAAATCCTTCTCCTGTCTGGAATATCATATCCTCACTCCCAATGTAGGGCCTGTCCCATTCATGCCCCATTTCCCTGTCCATTACAAGCGGGTAAAGGTATTGCCCACCGTTTACAAAGTTGATCTTTGTAATGTCTGCGGGTCCCCAGCCTGGAACTTCTATCTTGACTATCGTTCCGGGATACTCTTCACCTGCTATACCCGTTTCATAGTATCCCCTGAAAAAGTGCACCCTTGTTTTGTGAACCACAATATCCAGCTCTTCGAAATCAATACCTATGCCGGAATGCCACCCGGGTGATGTCACCTGACGCCTGTGGGGTGAAACAATAATCCTGTTGTTATTGCCGAAAAGAAGTACAAGGTTATTATGGTCAATAAACTCCAGCACTGCATCATCCAGCTCAACGGGATCACCTGAGAAAATATCGGTTGTGCCTCCAACTTTAACGGGGCCGGTTCTTTCCCCTGCACGCAATCCCCTGTCAGTCAATTCGTCAAAAAGTTCAGGATCGGCTATTGTACCGATAGCAAAATTGGAAGCCCCCTGCTTTATCAGCTCGTGGGTTATCCACGTGGCTCCGCCTGTCCTGTCGCACCCGTCAGCTATCACAACCGGGGTTTCCCCGGCTTCAGCAGCTTCAATGGCTCGGGCAACACCGTCTTCCGGACCGAAAATATCCTTGAAGACAAAGTCTTCCCTGTGTCGCCAGTAAAACTCATTCATATCATCCGCAATACGGTTTGCCAGCTCAGGGTCGTTGTTGGTTACCACATATATGGAAGCCCCGTTGTCGGGCACATCTGCATATGCAAAACCGAAGTTGACAGAAACGTAAACATCTGTTTCCCTGTTTTCCCAGCGGCGGGCTCTTTCCATAATTTCGCGGGCGGGGTATCTAACCGTACCCTGGAAGAAGCTGGGGGTTATAACTCCCGGCTTCCTTGTGGCAACAACCGGCCTGTAAGTGCCATCCAGCGACCTTATCATCACATCTGCAGCCCTTTGCCCCATCAGCGTGGCATCGTAATGGGGGAACCTTTTCACCGAAAATACAGCATCCACTGCATCATCAGCAACCAGTTCGGCATCAACACATGCATGCAGGTCAAGTGTCATAGTTAAAACGGCATCACCTCCCACTATCCTGCGCACCATCCGTGCCAGCTCGGCTTCGGGCCTTGCAACACCCACAACTGCCATGGAACCGTGTACCGCCAGGTGTACTCCGTCAAACGGCCCCTTCTCTTTCAGGTCATCCATCATCCGGGATGTAAAAAACTCCCATGCTTCGGCAGTGTTCCAGCTTCTGGCTGAACCACCCACAGGTCCGCCATCCGGTGAAGTTATGCCGACTAGTTCAACACCGGTGTAGGCTGCCATTCTTTGTTCAAAACCACCGGTATAGCCTGAAGTCCTTCCCAGCAGCCGGTCGGTTGTGCCGCCGGATGCAAGCCATGCACCAAGGTCTGCCGGATCAGGGCAGTAGGTACAGGTTTCGTGGCTGAATCTGAGTACGGCAATACGGTATTTGCCTTCCCTTGACGGTATCAACCGTTCCGACACTCTTTGTGAAAAGAGTGCGGGGGAAATAAGCAGCATTATAAGTATAAATAATACGGATTGTATAATTCTGTTTTTCATAGGAAGTATGATTAAATTAATAAAAAATGACATTAAAAATGAATAACTGACCTTGAAGAATTTTATCAAATTTACGATGCGGAAGCCTTAAAACCAAATTTCGCAGGCCATATAAGAATGTGGCAGGGATATGATAAATTTGCCGGTAAATTCATTTTTACCTATTTTGGGTGCTTTTACATAAAACCAGAAAAATATGGAAAAATTAAAAATATCAGAAAGAGTTGCCGGGTCCGAGCATTCCTCTACCGTTGGCATTGCAGATATAGCAACCCGGTTAAGGGAAAGCGGTGAAAAAGTCTATGATTTTTCTGCCGCAAGGGCTTTTGAGCCAACCCCTTCCTATATAATAGACGAAGCGGTTGGTGCTATGAAAACCGGGGACACCCACCAGACAATGGCTAGAGGGACAACACTTTACAGAAAAGCTGTAGCTTCTAAACTTGAAAGGGAAAACGGTATTAATGCCGATCCTGAAAAAGAGATAATTGCAACAATGGGTGTTAAGCAGGGGCTTACCATAAGTCTCCTGGCCCTTATAAATCCGGGTGATGAGGTTATTGTGGAAGACCCCTGTTTTCCGAGTTATAAACAGCTTATAAGTTACATGGGAGGAATTCCTGTTCCCGTACCCCTTAAAGCTGAAAACAGCTTCAGGTGGGACGGGAATGAGCTGGAAAAAGCCATTACAGGTAAAACAAAAGCAATATTGTTCAATTCACCCCAAAATCCAACCGGAGTTGTTCATACGCCGGAAGATCTGCAAGTAATAGCCTCACTGGCAATAAAGCACGATCTTTTCATTATAACCGATGAGGTTTACGAACGGCTCACCTGGGACGGCAGAAAGCATAACAACATTTGCAAACTGGATGGGATGAAAGAACGGACGGTTACCCTTACAAGTCTTACCAAAAGCTTTTCTATGGGCGGCTGGAGGATAGGGTATATTTACGGATGCGAAGAAATTGTCAGCTCATTGTATAAACTGCAGCAGCATCTGATTACAAGCTGTAACTCTTTTGTACAATCCGCTGCTGCTCTTGCTTTCAGAGAGCCGCCCCGGAAAGAGGTGCTTGACTACTGGACTGAATGGGAGAAAAAGACCGGTTTTGTCGCTGAAGAAATGAGCAGGATTCCCGGGGTAAGGTGCCCCTTCCCTGAAGGTGCATTCTTTGTCTGGGCAGACATAAGTGATCTTAAAATCCCTTCCAAAGAATTTGTTGAAAGGCTTCTCAGGGAAGAAAAGGTAGCGCTTGTTCACGGTTCATCTTTCGGAGAAAACGGTGAAGGGTATGTGAGGATGACATGTTCGAAAACCTGGGAAGACACGAAAGAAGGAATTAAAAGAATACGGGGGTTTATAAATAAACTGTAATTATTCCATATGAACAGAATTGCCGCTTTGTACAAGAAGTACCGGGAATTATCGCTTGGTACCAGAATTATGATATTCATGGGGATTGGAACGATTGCCGGAGTTATCTTCGGGGAAAATGCCGTTGCTGTTCAACCCCTGGGAGATCTCTTCATCAGGTTGCTGCTGATGGCTGCCGTACCCCTGGTATTCTTCAACCTGCTGAACGGACTGACGGGATTGAGCGATTTAAAAAGCCTCGGCCGTATAGCGGCGAAGATCGCCTTTTTCTTCGTCGGAACATCAGTTGTATCATTTACACTTGCATATTTTATCTTCAATTACATTCAGCCGGGCAAAGGGTTTGACCTGCAGGAGTCAGCGCCTGAAGATATAGGTGAGATGCCGAATGTCGTGCAAATGATACTTGAAATGGTGCCCGAAAATATTTTTCAGGCATTTGCCGAGACAAACATGGTGCAGATAGTGATATTTGCCGTGCTGCTCGGAATAACCGTTATAACAATGCCTGAAAAATACAAGAACCCTCTGTCAAAGGGACTTGAAATGCTGGCAAAGCTGTTCAGGGAGCTTGTCAATCTGGTCCTTAAGGTCAGTCCCATAGGTATAGGTGCGCTTATGGCAGCCACATTCGGTGAATACGGAGCCAGCATGTTCGGGCCGCTTGCATGGTTTTTAGGGGGTGTATGGGGGACACAGATAATAATGATAGGGTTCTTCCTTCTGTTGCTGATTATATTTACCGGAATGACCCCCGGTCCTTTTTTCAGGAAAACCGGTTCGGTTTATGCAACCGGACTTGCAACATGCAGCAGCTGGGCTACGTTGGCTGTAAGCCTTGAAGTGGCTGAAGAAAAGCTTAAGCTTCCCGCATACATCTATTCTTTTACACTTCCGATGGGAACCCAGCTTAACAAAAACGGCACTACAATAATGCTTATGGGGGTTTTGTTGTTCACAGCACAGGCTTCCGGTGTAACATTCGATCTTCCGACAGTGATAACGATCATATTCATCGGATTGCTGCTGGAAACAGGCTCGGGAGGTATCCCGGGCGGCGGACTTGTCATAGCCCTTATTTTTGTCAGGGCGTTCAATCTGCCTCTTGAAATAGCAGCAATTGTTGGCGGTATTTACAGGCTTGTAGATATGGGTAATACAACCACCAATGTAATGAGTGACATTGTAGGAACAATTATTGTCTCACACCAGGAAGAAAAAAAGCTGAAGAAAAGAGCGGGAGACGGTTAAACTTGTTTCTCATCCAGTTATGGAATCAGGGAGTTAATACCTTCCCGGGGAGTTTCCCTGTAAGGTTGCCTCCCTCAACAGTTAACACGCCATTTACCATAAGGTAATCAATGCCTTCCGAATACTTTGCGGGATTAAAGGCATCAGCCCTGTCATTTATCCTTTCAGGATCAAATACAACAATGTCCGCATTCATGCCTTCCCTGATAAGGCCCCTGTCCATTATACCATAGATTTGAGCAGGCAGGGAGGTCATTGAGCGGACAGCCTCCTCCACCGTTATAACTTCCCTCTCCATTGCATACACCCGGATCATCCGGGGGAAGGTGCCATACCACCTGGGATGGCCTGATCCGTCATCAAGTTCCTCCACCCTGATCCTTCCGTCGGAACCGGTTGCAGTCCAGGGCTGTTTTATATAGTTTTCGACATCCTTCTCGCTCATTGAGAATCCCCTGATACTTACCCCTCCCAAAATATTATGATCACCACTCATCTGCAGTTCTATAGCCATATCAATATCAGATATGCCTTTCATTTCAGCCATTTCCCTAAGTGTCACTCCTGCCAGTTCACTGTCAGGGTGGTCTACAAGCGTCAGCACATCCGCCCCCCCTCTGCGGTTTATCTCGTGGCTGATATCCATTCGTATATCCCTCTCCTTTTCCGGATCCTGAAGAAGGCGTGTAAGAAGTCCGGCATAATTTTCATTATCACTTTTATATTCTTCGAGCCAGAGTGGAACGACCGGGTCCCTGCCGTCACTGCCTGAAGTATTGTATGGGTAAAGCTCTGCATATGCACTCACACCCCTTGAACGTGCATCATTGAAAAGGTTGATAACAATTTCACTGGCTCCGTGGAATGACCTGCCCCTTGCTTTTATATGAGAAAGAACAACTGTTGCGCCTGTTTTTTCACCAATCTCAAGGTGCTCTTTCACAGCATCTATGAGTGTTGGCTGATGTGGATCATGAATGCTTGGCCAGTACCATTTGGGAAAATCTCCCTGACTGCGGGGATGGTTGTGAAAAATTCCCCCGAATGGAACAATTTCTTCAACCAGTGCAATAACCTCCTCTGTTGTGCTCCACTTCCCGGGTTCATATTCAAGTCCGACAGACAATCCGAATGCCCCCTCTTCCATTCCTTTTCTTACAAGGGCACCCATCTCTTCAATTTCTGCGTCGGTTGCAGGTCTTTTATTGTCTTCACCCATAACTTCCCTTCTGATGGTATTGTGGCCAACAAGGGTCAGAACATTCAGACCCGTTTTCTTTTCCCTCAACTCAGTGATCTGATCTTTTATGGAAAGGGGTGATCCTCCGCACTGGTTTACCACTACCGTGGTTACTCCCTGATAAGCATCACTGGGAGCGGCACGTAACTCCGGGTTGGCTTCCGCAAGAGCGGGCTCACCGTGAGTGTGTATATCAATAAAACCGGGTGCCACGATCTTTCCTGAAGCATCTATCACCCTCCCGGCAAGCGCATCAGATAGTTCCCCCACGGCAACTATTTTTCCGTCACGCACACCAATATCACCGAAGAAATAAGGATTTCCTGTTCCGTCCATTATTTTTCCGTTCCTGATAACAAAATCCAGGGTGTTGTTTGGCGACCGGCCGGATACTTCGCAGTGAGCAATTATTAAAAGTGCAATTGTAACGATAGCAATAAATCCAGCGGATAAATTCCTCATGTTCATCATTTTTGGAATAATTATTTACGGAAGGCTGATCATTCTAAAAACCTCATTCCGAAGGGATGATCCTCCCACAGCGTTGGTCATTATTATAATACCGTCACCCGCTTCAGGGTTGAACTCTGAAAGGCAACGGAAACCCGTACTGTTGGAACCGCCGTGGTGAAAACGTGTTCCGGTTGTCGTTTCAAGGGCACGCCAGCTCAATCCCCAGTACACATCTTCTGAAACAGGTTCTCCTGCCCGGGGCAGGCTTCCCCGTCCGGGGTCATGCACCGTGGGATTAAGCATCTCCTGCCGGCTTTCATCTGTCAGAAGGCTTCCGTCAGAAGGTGTCATACCCATAACATCGATCAGAAAAAGTGCATATTCATAAGGGGTGGTATAAAGTGTGTAAGCTGCATTGCCCGGTTCCTCTATTATCCTCCTGTCTTCCATCACTTTCCCGTCAGAATCATGTCCTGACGAAGATATCTCCGGATAATGGTCTTCCCATATATAGTTGCTTAGCTCCATGTCAAGGGGGTCAAACAACTCCTTCCTCATAAGCCGGTTCAGGGGCAAGCCGGTTATATCTTCCACCACCCTCTGGCAAAACTCAAATCCTTCACCCGAATATCTTACATCTGTTCCGGGCTCGAATGCAGGCAATAACGGATTATCCCGGCTCCAGTTGGGAAAACCCGTCTGATGCTGAAAAACCATCCTTGCAGTGATCATTTTGTGCAGTGTGTCGTCTGGCGTATCTTTCACCACCTTTTCATAAGGCGTCCCGTAAATATCGACAAGGGGCCTGTCAAGATCAAATTCCCCCCGGTCAACCATGCGAAGGACAACATAGGCAAACGGCGCTTTTGACATTGAAGCTGCCTCAAACATTGTTGCATCGGTTACCCTTTCCTCTGAACCAGCCTCCTTAACTCCCCATTCCCTTGTCCAGACAACTTTTCCGTCATCGATTCCGGCCATTGATACGCCGGGAACATTATTTGCGATCATAAGTCTCGGAACAAGTTCGTCAAGCACTTCGGGCATCCTCTGAGGGGCATCCTCAAACAGCGCTTCCGGATCAACACTCGCCTCCAGGTGTACTGTTTCCATAAAACGTGTCATTTCGAGCGCTTTCACAAGGCCTCCCACCTTTTCGCGGATAAAGCGGACATCTATTCCGGTACCGGGATCTCTCCACATATCCTTACCTGTCATTTCCATAGGCACAGGCTCCATATCGCCTATACTGAACAGCAGATCGTTAGCTGTTGTCCTTATCGTTACTGGCACATCCGGAGTTAAATAATACTCCATCACAACAGACTGTGAAGAGTACACACAGAATGTTGCAATTAACATCAATGCAAACGCCGTCACTTTCTTTTTCATTATCTTCATTTTCAAATGCAAATTTTCTGATCTTTTTACTCTAAAAATTAATTAACAAAATCTAATATCAAAAAATGCAGGGTTACATTTCTAATAATGATTCAAGTATCATATTGGTAAGTTCGCCGAATTCA
>SLCF01000144.1 GCA_007125955.1 Bacteroidales bacterium
GAATCTTAAATTCAGGATATTGAAATTATTATTAATTTTGATTTTAATTTGCGGGAATAGCTCAGTTGGTAGAGCACGACCTTCCCAAGGTCGGGGTCGCGGGTTCGAGTCCCGTTTTCCGCTCATATCCCTTTAAATATAGAACTGGACAGCTGATCAGTAACCCTGACAACTGCCGGAAAATTCATGTACATTTAGCCCGGCTTTTACTTTTTTAAAAAAATTCTCTGATAATACCCTGAATAAAGGGTGGCAACCGGATTGTGTCCTGTAACCCTGTCCTTCACAATAAAAGTCGTTACCGGAGCTTCGGAATATTTGGAAAATAAAATATCGTGGCCAATGCACAAACCTATAATTATATTCAAATCGGTATTCAAATCGTTGAGGATTTTTGCCTGTCCGATGGAATTACATATTGCCTCATACCTCTCAGGTTTAACCTGGACAAGTTTGAAATCTTTTTTATCTATCCCTGAAAATTTGCAACAAATGGTATGCACTTCAAATTTTTCGTCAAGGATATCTTTCAGGATTTTGGTCTCATTCGTCAGACCTGCACAATGAGCAATACCGATCCGTTTATACTCCATTTTTTCGCAAAAACCTATAATCTCCTGAATTCTTGTCCACTCCATATAGTGTTCCCCTTCAATACGGGTGGAAACCTCCATAATTTTGCTGTTTTCACTTTCAGCATACTTTTCTCTGACAGACGCATCATAAGCACTGAAATCCTGTCCGCGGACACATTCCTCTCCCTTGTAACAGCTGAGTATTTTACATCCTGCACAATTAATCATAAAAACCTCCTTAAACATTTAATAAAAAAATAAAATCGATTCAGTAGTTTTTCAGTGCATCTGAAATTCGCTTAAGTCCGTCAGACAGCAGTGTGCGCGGACAGGCTATGTTCATGCGGAAAAAGCCTTCGCGTTTTTCACCAAATTCTTTGCCTTCATATAGCGCTACACCAGCCCTGTTAACAAGCAAATCGTTTATCTCCCGGGAACTTTTGCCCAGTTCTCTCATATCAAGCCACACCAGGTAAGTGCCTTCAGGTTTAATAACATTGACCTCCGGAAGATTCTTTCCAAGATAGTCCGATAAATACTCAACATTACACTGAAGGTAAGTTATCAACTGATCTAGCCATTCTCCGCAATGTGTATAGGCAGCCTCGGTTGCAACCTCACTGAAAATGTTGTCAAGATTTATCTGTGCAACATCCCTGGCCTCTTCAAATAAGTGCCGGGTAGCTTCATCAGGAATTACAAGCACAGCCTGCTGCAATCCTGAAATATTGAATGTCTTCCCGGCGGAAAGGCATGTGATGGCATTATTCCTGGCCTTGTCTGAAAGTGAGCCCAACGGAATATGCCTGTGCCCTTTATATACAAAATCTGCGTGTATCTCATCGGAGATGATTTTTATGTTATTGTCAATACAGATATCAGTCAGCTTCCCCAGCTCATCCTCTTTCCATACCCGGCCCGAAGGATTGTGGGGACTGCAAAGAATCATCAGCCTGGTCTTCCCTGATATTTTCCTGGTCAGGTCGTCAAAATCAATTTCATACCGGTTACCTGTAAGCTTCAGCTCATTTCTCAGAAGTTTCCTGTTGTTGCCTGTAACAACGTTTATCAAAGGATTATAAGCAGGAGTCTGCAAAATAATTTCATCACCAGGCTCTGACAGCAGGTTCACCAGCATATGGATCGACTGAACCACTCCGGGCGGACAAAAGGTAAGCCATTCCCTTTTAACTACCCATCCATGCCTTACTGCCAGCCATTTGAGAATTGCACGGCAGTATGATTCTCCCCTTGCCTTGTACCCGAAAACAGGATGTTCAAGCCGTTGTTTAAAAGCGTCTGTTACAGGCTTC
Organism: Bacteroidales bacterium; assembly: GCA_007125955.1. Taxonomy (GTDB): domain Bacteria; phylum Bacteroidota; class Bacteroidia; order Bacteroidales; family PUMT01; genus PUMT01. Next base: position 1,889 of record SLCF01000144.1, read on the forward strand.
GGTGTAGCAAAATCCATATCTGCAACCCAGAAGGGAAGCAGATCATCTCTCCCGAACAGCCTTTTCATCCCATCCCATTTGTAGGATCCGCTGTTCCTGCGGTCAACTATTTTGTCAAAATCATATATCATTATATTCTCATATTAAACCAAAAGACAGTCCTGTTTACACAACAAGATACAAAACAATGGTAGCGCCGCCAATCACCAAAGCATACGGAAGCTGGGTGATCACATGATCCATATGATCGCTTCCTGCCCCTGCCGAAGATAAAACACTTGTGTCAGAGACAGGTGATGAATGATCTCCGAAGATACCGCCACCGGCAACTGCCCCGACACACTTATAAATTAGCGGTTCTATGGCACCTCCGGTAAAAGAATAGGCAATTGGCAGTGTGAAAGGGATCATGATGGCGTAAGCACCCCATGATGAACCTGTAGAAAAGGCTATCACCGACGTAAAGAAGAACGTTGCAGCCACCAGTAATGTGGGCGTAAGCCACCCTTCTGAAATATCAATGATAAATGCAGATGTACCCAGGCTTACAGTAACTGCATTAAGGCAGAATGCAAGCGCAATTATTATTATAGCGGGCATTACATTTTTAATACCCCCGTAAACAATACTCATCAGCTCGCCAATATTTTTAAGCCTTCTGGTAAGAAACATAAGCACTGACATGTATATGACGGCTGCTATAAAAGCCTCTGCAATCTTCACACTGCCCAGGATTATTATTGTGGAAGTACCTATTCCTATAATAATGGCAAGAGGAATAACCAGGTCGGTAAAAAGATTAACCCTCCCCCTCGCTTCAATTTTTTTGATGCTTTCCGATTCCTCCGTAATAAGGGGTGTGGCACCATCCCTTATCACTTTTCCGGTTTCCCGTGATCTTTTTTCAGCTTTTCTCATCGGGCCGAAATCGGGAATTATTTTAAGAGCTATCCCAAGGGCGAAGAGAATAGTTAAAATTGAGTAAAAATTATATGGTATCGAATTGAGAAAAACTGTAAATGCAACTGAAATATCGCCGGCTGCACCTCCCTGTTCTGCCGTCAATCCGGAAATATAGGCTCCCCAGGCAGAAAAGGGAAAGATAACACAAGCTGCTGCAGTAGTGGAATCGAGAATGTAGGCCAGCTTCTCGCGGGAAATACGGACTTTGTCAGTTAGCGGCCGCATTACCATTCCGCTCATAAGAGGACTGAAATAGTCGTCTATTATAAACATTCCCATCAGCCATGCTGAAAAGCTGACCCCCTTTTTTGATTTAAACCTTACTGACACCCTCCTTGTGAATTCTGAGAATACCCCGGCAAACTTGTAAAATTCAAACAGTATCCCTATGAAAAAAATAATAATGCATATCCAGATAAACTCGCCATCCCCCAGTGCTTCCTGTGCAAGATGGTTAAAGCCGGTAGCCGGGTCGAAGCCCGCCATTACGACTCCGGTTATGCAGCCGACCATCAGGGCGAATGTAGCAGATCTTGTTCTGAAAGCAATTATTAAAGCTATTACAAGGGGAAGAAGTGACCATATCCCGAATGTGAAATCATTTTCCATGCACCAAATATAGCAAACTCAATAAAATTTTAAAGAGAATAGAATTTTGAAAAGAATATACAAACACAATAACCATTTAGATGAAACCTGTAATTCAAAAAAAACAACCCATCTTGTAACTAAAACAACATTGAATCGTCTTAAAATAAAATCCAGTTTTCTCTTTATAAAAATTCGATGACTATGCTTCGCCGGCTATTTCTGTTGATGTTTTGTTTATTGACTATCCCTGCAATGCCTAACAGTGGGAAAATATATAATGCAACAAATATAGCCCCATCCGGAACAGATCATGTTAAGCAGGAGAACAAGGAAAAAGTATATAATGCTACAAAGATAAAAGGTTCACCTCCATCTATTGACGGTATACTGGATGAACCGGTATGGAAAACGGCAAGCCCCGCCACCGGCTTTATCCAGTATGAACCGCATGAACGAGCCGAGCCGGCCTCCCAAACGGAATTCAGGATACTTTATGACGACAACAATCTGTACATTGGTATACGTGCATATGAAGAAAATCCCGAAGAGATTGTAAGCAGAATGACAAGGAGGGATAATATTGACGGGGATGTAGTAATGGTCCAGATTGACAGCTACAATGATAACCGCACGGCATTCAGCTTTGGTGTCACTGCTGCCGGTGTCAAAATAGATTATTTTGTAAGCGGCAACGGTCAGAATGAAGATTACAGCTGGGACCCCATATGGCATGTAAGAACGAATATTGATGAATCGGGGTGGACTGCCGAAATGATGATCCCTTTCAGTCAGCTGCGGTTTTCCGGGAACGGGACCAATAGCTGGGGGCTGCAGGTGGGCAGATTTATTTACAGGAAAGAAGAGGTTTCAATATGGCAGTTTATCCCGAAGGATGCTTCGGGCTGGGTGCATTTATTTGGTGAACTTAACGGAATATCAGACATAAAGCCCAGAAAAGAGTTGGGCATTACGCCCTATACGGTAACAAGTCTGAACACCTTCGAGAAAGAACCGGGCAATCCTTATATGACAGGGCGGGATAACAATTTAAATGGTGGTATTGACGCCAAGTTTGGAATTACAAATGACCTTACAATGGACGTAACAATCAATCCGGACTTCGGCCAGGTGGAAGCCGACCCTTCTGTTGTGAATCTGACTGCTTTTGAAACATTCTACGAAGAAAAAAGGCCTTTTTTCATAGAAGGGAGGAATATTTTCAACTTCAGGCTCACACCCGGAGACGGGGACTTGTCGGGGGAGAACCTCTTTTATTCACGAAGGATAGGCAGGGCGCCACAACACAGGCCACGGATAAATAACGGTGCCTATATTGACATGCCGAATAACACCCCAATTCTTGGCGCCATTAAACTCTCGGGGAAAACAGAAGACGGATTGTCTGTTGGACTGATGCAGAGCCTCACGGGAGAACAGAATGCAAATATATTCTCATCGGGCACCGAATACGAAAAAGTTGTGGAGCCGTTAACCAGTTACACGGCAGGAAGAGTGCAAAAAGATTTTAACGAAGGGAACAGCATCCTGGGCGGGATGTTCACTTCAACAATCAGGAACCTTTCCGACTCAAGTCTCTATTTTTTACACAGATCTGCTTACAGCGGCGGAATTGACTACTCCCAATACTGGAACGACAAAACATGGTACCTGAGCACAAAATTCCTCTTCAGTCATGTAAGAGGAGAAGAGGAAGCAATAAGTTATACACAACAATCGCCTGTACACTACTTTCAAAGGCCGGATGCTTCACACCTTGAAGTTGATCCGGCACGCACATCCCTAACCGGACATGGAGGAACCATTGAAGGTGGAAAAACAGGTGGCAGATTAAATTTCATAGGTATAGTTCACTGGAAATCTCCGGGCCTTGAATTGAATGATATCGGGTATATAAGAAATGCGGATGAGATCTTTCAGATCTTGTGGATCGGATACAGGATATGGGAACCATTCGGAATTTTCAGAAGGGTTAATCTCAGTTTTAATCAATTTTATTCCACCGATTTCGGGGGAAAGACACTTGGAAGGGGAGCAAATATTAACGGTCATACACAATTCAAAAATTACTGGTCGTTGGGTGCCGGTACCAATGTACAGCTGGAAAGGTATTCCACACATGTTTTAAGGGGAGGTCCTTCACTACTTTTACCCGGCAGCATTAACAACTGGGTGAATATAAGCTCCGACAACCGCAAAAACGCCAGGTTCTCTGCAAATTTCTCCCGTTCAGGTGCATTCGAAGGAGAAGACAAAAATTTCAACTACTCCTTAACGGCAACTTTCCTGCCGCACAACGCCCTCAGGTTCTCGTTAAGTCCAGCATACCGTACAAATAAAAGAGAACTTCAATATGTTTCAAGAGTAACACATAACGGCAATAACAGTTATATAATGGGTAAACTTGAGCAAAAGACAGCCTCTGTGGCAGTAAGGATTAATTACAGCCTTACACCGGAGCTGTCACTTCAATTTTACGGGGAGCCCTTCATTTCATCGGGGAGTTACAGTGATTTCAAGCATATAACCGATCCTGCGGCCGGGGATTATTACGACAGGTTCTCTTTATACTCTTCAGGCCAGGTCCATTTCGACGATGAAAACAACAGGTATTATTTTGACGAAAACAGCAACGGCAGCTACGATTACAATATCGGGAATCCCAATTTCAATGCGCTGTACTTTAACTCAAACCTGGTATTCAGATGGGAATATCTTCCGGGCTCCCATATTTACCTGGTATGGTCACAAAACAGGAACCAGTTTGCAGCAAACGGCCATTTTTCTTTTAAAAACCACACCCGGGAACTGTTTGACCTTCACCCTCACAATGTGTTTATGCTTAAAGCATCATACCGGATAGGGAATTAAACCTGCACAGGAATACATATCAGGAAATTATAATGAATATGACTGTTCAACCATACGCCAGTCAGCACCGGTATTTTTAATACTTACATCAAAACCTCACAGCCTCTCCCCCTCCTACTACAGGTAGTCTGAGAATTGTACCATCAAGGTCAACTGTTATTTGCGTTCCGGGGTCGGGCCACAGAGTGAAATCCTTGTCACTTGAGAATATCATCAATCCTATTTGCTGACCTGCCCTGATAATCTGATCGTCCGGTTCCAGTTCGAAAGAAACTTCGTAAAACTTGCCGGGCTCCAGTGGTTCGCTTTCGGTAATTGAATTGCGGTTCTGGGGGTCAGCCCAGCCACGCGTTATGATATTGTCGGTAATTCTTGCATTTCTTGCAGTTGACCAGGGCAATGAAACCAGCCATACAGAAAGGTTTGCTGCCGGCCTGTCCAGAGCCAGCCTGATAGTTACCGATGGTACGCCGGATATGTGCAACTCCTCTTCCAGTTCGGGAGTCAGATACAATAGCCGGTAGTCTGTCCATTCGGCCTGTGCCAGTGCAGAACCATCAAAAGAAAAGTTGTCGGTCAGCGTTTCAGTCCCCTGACCCGGCACCCTTTCAGTAACAAGTGAGCCGGTCTGCGGTGCGCCCGGTTCCAGGAAAAACTCAACAACAGAAGCATCAGGATGCGGATAGTCTTCATAAGGTGTAGGTTCCAGGCGGTCATCATCTTCACGCACTATCCACGCAACAGGGTCATCTTCCACACCATTCTCCACACCAAAAAGGTAGCGTGTAAACCACTTGACCATCATATCCTGAGGAGGATTTCCGCCATGTCCTCCCTGATGGTAATAGATCTGATGAGGCACGCCCATCTCCTTCATAGTTTCAATTACCCTGTAACTATGGCCTGGCATTACGTTCCAGTCATTGAAAGCGTGAGCCATCAGCACAGCCGCCCTCAAATCTTCCAGGTTCGAGGAAAGATCCCTTTTTGCCCAGAACTCATTATAATTACCGGTAACGCGGTCCATCCCCTCTGCCATTTCGGTATCCCTTACAGTAAGGTTACAGTAATCGCGGTTGTCAGGATTTGAATGGACAAAATCATACAGGAAGTCTGCATCCTCACCCAGCCATCCTCCCGGATGAACTATCAGTCCGTTTGACCGGTAATAATGATAATATGATGTGTTGGGAGCTACCGGTATTATGGCCTCCAGTCCCTCCACCCCGGTAGATGCAGCGGCAAGCGCCAGGGTGCCGTTATA
>SLCF01000145.1 GCA_007125955.1 Bacteroidales bacterium
GTGTTTTCAAAAACCTCCACCTCCTTAACGGAAGTGCACTGGTTTGAGTCCCGTGTGACGGTAAGCGTGTAGATGCCCGGTGAAAGGACAACCGGGTTCGGCTTGTTTTCGTCACCTGACCTGATCGTTCCGCTTCCATCGGTTGTCCAATAGTAGCTTACATTGCTCACAGTTGATGTTGCGTTGAGCTGGACCTCCTGGTTGGTGCAGGTGATCTTGTCGGGTGTGGATACAAATACTTCTGCCGGCTCCAGATCTTCCTCAACTAATATGGAAGCCTGGTTTGTACAGCCTGTTTGCGGATTGGTAACGGTAATAACGTAAGTGCCGGCCATATCGACCACAGGCGTATGGGTTGTTTCATCCTCAACAATGTTCCCGTCTGCCGTTGACCAGGCAAAAGAGTGTGAAGGGTCGGCCGGACTGCCATAGAGGGTAACGGTTGTATTGCCGCAGGTAAGCATTCCGGGATAGCTGTCCACATCTATGAGAGGCACATCTTCCGTGTGGCCAACCGTAACCGTTGCCGATGAGGGGCAGCCGCTTACAGGATGGTGAACTGTCAGTGTATACTCTCCCGGTGCATTTACCGTTGCCTCAAACGAATATCTGCCCTCCACGATATGCCCCCCTTCAGTTGTCCATACCGGGTCAATTCCTTCCGGACTGACACCGCTAAGGGTAAGCGATTCGGTCCCGCAATTAAGTTCGAACGGTCCGCCTGTTATTTCCACATCGGACACATCGGTGTTCATTAATACATTTACGGTATTGAAGCTGGTGCATCCGTTTATCCTGTCGGTTACCTCCACCGTGTACTCTCCCGGTTCATTAACCCATGCAATATCGCCGGTTGCATTTTGTATTGTTCCGCTGCCGGTGGTTGACCATAAGTAGTCAACCCCTTCGATATAGGGGGAAACCTTCAGCTCCACCCATTCCGTATTGCACGAAAGCTCTTCCGGTGTCACTACCTGGGGAATTTCAGGTGAAGTCAGGTTTTCACCAACCGTTACGGTAGTCTGGGCGCTGCACCCGTTTCCGGTTCGTGTTACGGTAAGTGTGTAATCGCCCGGCAGGTCTACTTTGGGCATTTCCGTTGTTCCGTCCTCAATGTTGCCCGGTCCGTCCCACAGATAAGTCACGCCGGGAGTAGGACTTGTACCGTAAAGCTCCGATTGCGGGGATTTACATGTTATGTCGGGCGGTGAATTGTCTGCATACACTTCCGGTGAAGTTGTGTCTTCAAACACCTCGATACTTTCAGCCGATTCACACCCGTTGTTGTTGTCTGTAAGCGTCAGGGTATAAATGCCCCCTCCGGATACCGTAACAGACATGTTGCCTGTGCTTCCCGAAATGGATCCGTTCCCGGTTGACCATTGGGGCGTTACCGGTGAAGCGGTTGTTGTGGCAACTATTTCCACCAGCTGGTTGTCACATGTCACCATACCAGGATCGTCAAAGAAAATTTCCGGCTCTTCCAGGTCACTTTCCACCTCTATCGTTTTGGAAGAAGTACAACCTGTTTCGGGGTGTGTTGCAATCAGTGTATATTCTCCCGCCACTGTCACGGTGGGTGTTGTTGTATGATTGTCTTCTATTGTCCCGGGTCCCTCCCAGAGAAGAATGGCATCCGCCGGATCGACATAAGATTCGAGGGTTGTTGACGGGTTCGAGCAGGTTATCTTTGCCGGCATTTCCGGCGGGAAGGTTATGACGGGCGTATCGCTTTTCATTTCAACGGTTACTTCGACACTCTCAGGGCACAATGTAACAGGGTGAAATACCGTCAAAATGTACGTGCCCGGGGAATCCACGGTTATCTCCTCGTTATCCGGGTTGGTTAATATATTCCCCCCGCCTGTTGATTCCCAGCTAAATATGGAACCGGCAGTTGAGGAGCTTCCCCTCAGCACTGTAGTTGTGTTACTGCAGCTTAAATGATCGAAATCCAGTACCTCCACATCTTCGGGCAGTTCATCCTCCAAACTGACTTCCACATCCCTGGCAGATATACAGCCGTTGTCACCTGTAGCTTCCAGGGTGTACAGGCCCGGTGTGTCAACCCAGGGTGTGGAGGTTGTTTCGCCGGTTATTGAGGCGCCTTCAGGCCCCGTCCAGAGCAGTGTCGCCCCGGGGGCATAGCCGTTCAGTTGCACTTCCGTGTTGCCGCAGGTAAGCGGATCCGGATCTGTGTTGATGGTGATATATGGGGCATCTCTATCCTCTGCAACATCAACCGATTCTTCCGAGATGCATCCGTTGGAGGGATCGGTGACAAATATGGTGTATGTGCCGGGACTGTTCACAGTGGGAGTGAAGGTTGTGCTGCCCGAATGGATGTTGCCGTCGGTAGTATTCCATTGGACGCTTACCGGACTGGTGGGAGAGGAGGCAGAAAGCTCGATGGCGGGGTCGTTGCATGTGATTAACTCCGGCGTTTCAACCGAAACACCGGGTGGCGTAAGGTTTTCCCCGACATCGATACTGTTTTGTGCTGAGCAACTGTTGGAATTGTCGGTAACGGTAAGTGTGTACGTCCCTCCCGAGGCCACGGTAACTGTTGCCTGGTCTGCTCCCGATAAAATGACACCGCCGGTTGTTGTCCACTGGTAACTTGCACTTGCTGCAGATGTTTCGCTTTGAATGTCAACCGTTGGGTTTGCGCAGCTTATATCATTCGGTGATACCGGAAAACCCACGGTCGGGGTAGTTGTGTCTTCAATTACAGTAACTGTGGCCCAGGAAGTACAGCCGCTTACAGGGTGTGTTACGGTAAGGGTGTAATCACCCGGCTGGTCGACAACCGGGGTTTCCCCGCTGCCTCCCGATACAATGCCCGGGCCTGACCAGTGAAGCGATGCTCCTTCAGTTGTTGATGTGCCATACAGTGTGACCGTTTCCGATCCGCAGTCGATTGTACCGGGATTGCTGTCAACCCAAACGTGCGGCTCCTCATAATCGGTTTGCACCTGAACGTTGTCGGATGCGCTGCACCCGTTGGGCCCCGTTACGGTAAGTGTATATGTCCCGGAAGCATCAACAAACGGGTTTTGTGATTGGGGATCGGAAATATTACCCGGTCCTGTCCAGTAGTAACTGACACCTGATGTTGAAGATGATCCGGAAAGCTGAACAGTGCTGTTTATGCAGGATATCTTCTCCTCTGCGGGATTGACCACCGAAATGTCCGGAGGCGCCGTGTCTTCGTCTATTACGACAGATTTGACTGTTGTGCAGCTTGTTTCCAGGTTTTTAACGGTAACCGTATAATATCCTCCGCTTCCTATAACCGGTGAAGAGGTGTTTTGCCCTGACAAAATGGTGCCTCCCGCGCTGGCACTCCACGAGTAGCTTACAGGGAAAGTGCTTGTAGTGGAAGCCTCCAGGCTTATTTCACTGTTGTTGCAGGTAATGACAGACGGATCGGGCAGGGTTATCGAAACATTTTCAGGTGCAGCGTCATCCTTTATAACCGATAATTCACCGGATGACGAGCAGCCGTTAAGGGTGGCCGTTACTCTGTATGTGCCTGCGCTGACTGCTTCCACGCTGCTTTCATCCTGGCTTCCGTCTATTATGCCGCCATTGTGTGCCGTCCACCACCATTGCGGGTCATCATTGGAATAGGCCGATAATAAAACGGTGTTGTCCGAACAGTCAATATTCCCCGGAACGGGGTTTAACCCAAGGTGTGGCAGGGGTGTAACGGTTATCTCCAGTTCGCCCGGAGTGCCAGTTCCGCATACGTTTACAGGTGTTACCGTGATGGTACCCGATTGGCTGCCAGCCGGAAAATCGGCTATTATCTGCCTGCTTCCCTGCCCGCTGTAAATCTCCGCACCCTGTGGTACTTCCCACAGGTAAGAGGATGCATTTTCCACAGGGTCAACGGAGAAGAGAATGTTCATCGTTTCTTCGCAAAGGTCTGTTTCACCGGTTACCGGTCCTGCCGGTGAGGGTAGCGGACTTACGGTAATACCGGCTGAAGAAGAGACTCCCTCGCCGCAGTCGTTTACACCCCTTACACTCAATGTTCCCGATTGAGCGTTGGAGGGGAAAAAAAGTATTATCTCCCTTGTGCCGTCCCCTGAAATGATGGATGCATTGGGCGGCAGTGTCCATTCATATGAATCTGCACGCAATATTTCGGGAACCGAGTATATGACTGATGAGCCCGGGCACACTGTTTTGTTACCCGTTATAGATTGTGCTGCGCCGGGGAATTTTTTTTCCTCCAGTACCGCTTCGCCTGCCATTGTTGAAGAGCAAAGAGTGTTCATGTCGGTTGCCCCGCAAGTGTAGGTGCCGGGATTGTCAAAAAACCCGTATGAAAAAGGTGAACCGGTGCCGTTTTCTGAAGTTACAAGATTACTGTTCCTGTAAAGCATATAGTTTACATCTGTTGATGAACCGCTCAGGCCCACCTCCAGCCCGCCGCTTCCCTCGCAGTATTCACCACCTCCTGTAACGGAAAAGACTTCAGGAAGAGGGTTGACTGCCACCTCTATCTGGTCGGTTGCAGTACAGCCTGTATCTGTGAATGTTCCGGTTACACTGTACGTTTCTGTAGATGAAGGTGTGACGGAAATGCTTTCACCCTCCTCGCCGGTGTTCCACAAATAATGATCAGCCGTACCCGAAGCCGTCAGTGCGGCGCTTTCACCTTCGCAAATGGCAATATCCCCACCTGCATTAACCGATGGGAGAGGGTTAACGCTCACCGTCACCTTGTCGGTTGACATACACCCTTCCTCATTTGTAACAGCAACAGTGTATTCTGTTGTTGAAAGGGGCGAAGCCACCGGGTTGTTTATAAGCGGATTGCTGAGTCCCGTTTCCGGGGACCATTGGTAGCTTGTCCCGCCGGTTGCATTGAGCTGCACCTCTTCTCCCCGGCATATAACTTTGTCGGTTCCCGCAATGGCGTTCGGCAGGATGTTAACGGTAACCGTAACGTCATCGAATGCTGTGCAACCGTAAATATCTGTTACTGTCAATGTATAAGTTGTAGTGGTTGAAGGAGATGCAACAGGATTGGATACGGTTGTTTCATTAAGTCCGTCTCCGGGAGCCCAATGGTAGCTCACTCCCCCCGATCCGGTCAGCCCGGTGCTTTCACCCTCGCAGATCGAAACATCAGGGCCTGCCGAAGCAGGAGGTGACGGGATCATTTCTATTTCAGGATTTCCGTTCATTATTCGTGAACAGGCTTCAGGGTCGTCGGTCACCGCTTCAACCATGTATTCGCCTTCTGTTACCGACCAGGAAAGGGGATCACCTGTTCCGCTCCTGTTTCCGATTGTAATGCCGTCTTTCAGGAGAATGTAGGTTACTCCTGTTTGCGATCCTGAAAGGTTGAGAGTCACACCCGGAGTGCCTTCGCAATAATTAGAGGCAGAGGCTGTGAGGTCGAAGACCTGGGGAAGTGCTATCCGGGTTACCGTTGAAGAGTTGTTCATTTCGGAGGTGCAACCGTTGGGATAAACGGCCGTTACCGTATACGTGCCGTTGGGCAAATCACTCCATTCAACCGGACCGCCGTCCCCTTCAATGGCCATGCCTTCGTCAGTGCCGTTCCTTTTAAGCTGGTAAAATGTGTTTGTTTCAGAACCTGACAGTGCCAGTGTTACCCCGGATGTGCCGGCACAATAGGATGCGGAGGAGGGGTTCAGACTGAAGGTTTCAGGTGACGGCAGCTCGGATACCTGAACCGTATTGTTCATATCAACGTAACATCCACCGTCGGTGTTTACAGCAGTAACAAAGTAGCTTCCCTCTTCAATGCCGGTCCACACAATTTCGCTGCCGGTGCCCGTACGGGCGGACCCGACTTCCCCGGTGCCTATCCGGTGAAGCTGGTAGCGATAGCTTATACCTGTCTGGGAACCGGAAAGTATCAGTTCGGCCCCGGAGCCTTCGCAATACTCATTATTTGTTGTATAAAGGTCGAATACCTGGGGATAGGGTGTTTCGGTGACATTAACTTCATTTGTGAACATTGACGGACAGTTCGTATCGTATGTTGCTTCACCTTCAATAAAGTAACTCCCGGATTCCAGTCCGATAAAATCAATCGGATTACCTGTGCCCTGAACCGAATAAAAGGGGGTGCCGTTCCTGTAAAGGATATATTCAACCCCTTCCTGTGAACCTCCCAGTGTGAGGGTTACACCAGGATCGCCTTCGCAGTATGCTGAAGGGCCTGACAGCGTGAAGTTGTATACCTCCTGGTAGTACACCTCATAAGTGAATGTGTTACCGTTTGCCCCTGTAAACATGTAAAGATTGTATTCTTCATGTATGCCCGATATTTCAGTTGTCGGCCTGTCAACCGGGTTAAATACACCCGAGCCTTCCAGCACCTCCCAAACACCCTCACCCGGTGGCACACCTGTTGCCGTTACTGTAATAACCCCGGTGCAGACCGAATCAGTTTGAAATGTTTGTGCACCCAGATTGCCTCCTGTTATAAATAATACGAAGGCCAGTGCAAGTAATAATTTAAAACAATTCAAGAAATCAACTGCAGACCAGTATATAACCCGATTTATGAAAGCTGTTGAACACTTATTTTTTGCCGATTTTTCCATTAATTGATTCTGGTAATTAAATTGTTATATAATATTTTTTGAATCTGCCGCAAATGTCTCCCTTTCCTGATACGGCCAAATCCGTTTTAGGTTATACCCCGCATCTTTTTTTGTACAGGACGGATAACTTCCTTGTTTCAACATTTTCTGTTAGTAATTTGATATTGTATTATTTTTGATTATATTTATATTAGCAAACCAAAAAAATTTAAAGCATGGTTAACAAAGTTATTTTAGTAGGAAATACCGGACAGGATCCGGATGTAAGGCACCTTGAAGGAGGTGTTGCAGTGGCCAATTTCAACCTTGCCACAAGTGAAACCTATAAGAACAAAAACGGTGAAAAAGTGACCCAAACTGAGTGGCACAGGGTTGTATTATGGCGCGGACTGGCCGAGATCGCCGAAAAATTCGTTAAAAAAGGCCAACTTTTGTATATTGAAGGAAGGCTCAGAACCCGTTCCTGGGAAGATAAAGAGGGTGTGAAGCGTTATACAACTGAAGTTTTTGCCGATGTTATGAGAATGCTTGGCAAAAAGGGTGAAGAGGGCTACAGTCAGGAATCTTCTTCAGAAAAGCAGGAGGAGCCCGATTTGTCAAGGGAGCAGGAAGATGACCTGCCGTTCTGAAATTTTTAATTTGCATTAATTATTATCACAATTTTGGAAGACGCCGGGGAGTTAGTTTCATTTTTCATTGATCTCAGCATATATTTCTATCCTTTCACACTTGCTGCCGGGGTTGGGCTCATTGTCCTTGCCCTGCTGCTCTTCTGTTCCGCCCTTATTTCCGGATCGGAGGTTGCTTACTTTTCCCTGTCACCGTCCGACATCAATATTCTTGAGAAAGAAAAATCGGGAACAGCATTCAGGGTGCTCCGCCTTTACGGGAGACCGGAGCATCTTCTGGCTACAATTCTAATTGTAAACAACTTTGTGAATGTCTCGATAGTGATTCTTTCTACCTTGATAATTGATTCCCTGGTAGATTTTTCCGCAACACCTTTGATGGGATTTATTATACAGGTGATTTTAATCACCTTTTTACTGCTCCTTTTTGGTGAAATACTCCCAAAACTTTATGCAAACCGTTACCCGCTGAGATTTTCGAGACTTATGTCAATCCCGCTCTATTTTCTTGAACGTCTTTTGCGTCCCGTTGGGAATATTCTTGCTCTTTCTACTGAGAAGATTCAGAAAAAGATTGCAGATTCAAAAAAGGAGGGCATCTCCATTACCGATCTTTCTCACGCCCTTGATCTGACCTCCTCTTCTCTATCGGAAAGCAAAGAGATGCTGAAGGGGATAGTCAATTTCGGCAACAAGTATGTTACGGAAATAATGAAGCCGAGAGTGGATGTGGAAGCACTTGATTTGTCCATGAAAATGGATGAGCTGGTAGCAAAGGTCATTGAGTCAGGTTACTCCAGGATACCGATCTATGAAGAGACATTCGACAATGTGAAGGGTGTTCTTTATGTAAAGGATCTTTTGCCGCATCATCAAAAGGGTAAGGATTTCCACTGGCAGTCTCTTATCAGGCCACCCTATTTTGTTCCGGAAACGAAAAAGATCAACGACCTGCTCAAGGAGTTCCAGACCAACAAGATCCATCTTGCCGTTGTTGTAGACGAGTACGGCGGCACAACAGGAATAGTTACTATGGAGGATATACTTGAGGAGATAGTAGGAGAGATAAGCGATGAGTTTGATTACGAAGAAGAGCTCTATTTCTCCAAGCTGGATGAAAGGAACTATATTTTCGAAGGGAAGGTGCCTCTTAATGATTTCTGCAAGATCATAAATACTGATGGCAAAGAATTTGAAGAAATCAAAGGAGATGCTGATACTCTTGCCGGTTTGATACTGGAGCTGAAGGGAGAGATACCCGAAAAAGATGAAAAGATAGTTTATAAAAATTACGAGTTCGGTATTTTATCATCCGACAGCAGGCGCATCAAGCAGATCCGTGTCAGGATCAGCCCCCGGCCGGAAATCCGTGAAGAGGGTTAATTATAATTATACTTTTATTTTTACGTTGTTTATCTTTGTTGATTTAACCCTTGCCATTATGAGGTTACGTTTATCTTTTATTTTTTCCCGTCAATCTGTGGTGCAGTACACCTTTTTATTGTTACTCACGGTGACCATTCTTGCTTTTGGTTCATGCGGGTCAGATTATTCGCCGAAACCGGAGGGTTATTTCCGGATTGACTTCCCCGAAAGGGATTACACACTTTATGAAAACGACTGCCCTTTTACCTTTGAATACCCATCCTTTGCCAAAGTAATTCCCGATTCTTCGGTAAATGCAGAACCCTGCTGGCTGAATATCGACTTTCCCGGTTACAGGGGACGTCTTCATTTGAGCTACAAGGAAGTTGACGCCAATGTGAATATATTCATTGAGGATGCAAGAAAGCTGGCCTTCAAACATACCGTTAAAGCAGATGCAATTGATGAATCGATGTTTTTTGACCATGAAGAGAGGGTTTTCGCCACCCTTTATGATATAAGCGGGAATGTTGCCTCGTCCATTCAGTTTTATGCGACAGACAGCACCGGTCATTTCCTCAGGGGCGCTCTCTACTTTCACGTTCAGCCCAACAAGGATTCTCTTGCACCGGTGATCGATTATTTCAGGGAGGATATTGTAAACCTTATTGAAACATTGAGATGGGATTGATATTTTCAACATTAAACCAAAGAATGTATCAGTAATGGGCCTTCTTTTTAAAGAATATGTTAAACCCGGATGTTTGCTTGGGATATGGGAGACGAGTGAAGATTTCATAACCCTTTATTCAGACCTGAATCTGAGTGAGGATGAGGTCCACACACTCAACAGCTTCGGCAACTACTCCAGAAAACTTGAGTGGCTTACTGTCAGAAGTCTGCTGAACGACCTCGTTGGCCGGAAAGTAAAGATCCATTACAACGGGAAAAGAAAACCCTTCCTTAACGACGAAAAGTTTAATATCAGCATATCCCATTCTAAAAGACTTACTTCTGTAATATTGAGCAGGGAGCACAGGGTTGGCATTGACATGGAGCATATGTCAGGTAAAATTACCGGGTTATCCGAAAAATTCCTAAGCAGCGAAGAGGAGTCAGCCATCAGTAAAGAGAGAGAAAAATACCATATTTACCTGTACTGGTGTGCCAAGGAAGCGTTATACAAGATATGCGACATGCAGAATCTCAATTTCAAAAAAGATATAATAATTGACCCGTTTGAGCCACGCGACAACGGCACTTTCACCGGAAGGGTTATAAAAAGCGGGGTTAACGAAGAGTTTCAACTGGAATATTTCAGGTATGGTGATTATCTAATAGTTTGGTGCTGCAAATGAAAAGCAACAATATATACAAATCAATTTCCGGGGGAAGCGGAAAAAAATTGGTTTTGCTTGCCGATCCCGACGAGATGAACCCTCAATTTCTGAAAGGACTTGAAACAGTTTTTGAAAGAGCCGGGGTGTCTATGATATTCGTTGGGGGAAGCCTTGTTAAATCTTCCGCTGAAAAAGCAGTCGAAATGATTAAAAACCGCACATCACTCCCCGTGGTTCTCTTTCCCGGCCATCCTGTGCAGCTTGCTTTCAATGCAGATGCCGTTCTCCTGCTCAGTCTCATTTCAGGCAGGAACCCTGAATACCTTATAGGGAATCATGTGATTTCGGCTCACAGTCTCAGGCAAAGCGGACTGGAGATAATTCCGGCCGGATATATCCTGGTAGGTGACGGCAGGGCTACTTCCGTTGAATATATGAGCAATACAAAACCTTTGCCTCCCTCCAAACCCGATCTGGCTGTTGCAACTGCCATTGCCGGTGAAATTCTAGGAATGAAGATTATATATCTCGAGGCAGGAAGCGGTTCAGCTGAAAGTGTGCCTCAGCGTGTTATCAGTATGGTAAAGGAAAATATCAACATCCCGCTTGTTGTGGGAGGGGGGATAAGGGATGAAAAAACACTTGAAGGTGTATTCTCTGCAGGAGCCGATGTGGCAGTCGTGGGCACAGCTTTTGAGGAGAATATGGATAAGGCCTCCCGGTTCCTGTCTGTTGTGAAAAGATACAGCGGCAAATCTGACTGATTTGTGGACTGCCTGTCAATCCTGAATCGCGTGGAGCTTGTGAACTGAAGAAAAGATGCACCCCCGGGTTACCGGAAAGGAGAAGTTTAACTTACGCGCAAAATAAAAGAGGCCGCCTCATTGTAGAGACAGCCCCTTTGGGATTATGTTGAGATTGATTTATTGACAGTTCAGAACATGATCCATGTGGTATCTTGCAGATTCTGCATAACTGCCGTGTTCTGCGTTTGAAAAGGCGCTGCATGCGGCGGAGTTGTTACCGAGTTCCATATAAGCCTTGCCAAGCTCGAAATAGTACTTGGCCTTCTCTTCTGCTGTGCCGTCGGATACATCAATAGCCCTTTCAGCGCTTTTTACTGCTTCGCCGTGGTTCCCCTGCTCATTGTGGATTGTTGCAAGAATGTAATGAGTTTCCGGGAAATTGGAGTCATAGTTAAGTGAAGACCTCAGGTATTCAAGTGCCCTGTCGAATTCATTATTGCTTTTTGCCCTTGCCCCGCGCACAATGAAGTAGTCTCTTGCAGTTCTTTCAGCTGTATTTACAATTTGCTCATCATTCGTCTGCAGGCCGTATTCGATTGCCGCATCCATTGCCTCGCGGAAATCCTCGGTCTGCTCCAGTCTTCTGAAAACAAGACCCTTGCCCAGATAAGCCCTTGCATATTGCGGATTTATTTCAAGAGCCTTGTCGAAAAACTCAAGGGCCGCTTCATTTTCGTTTTCCCTTTGCAGGTTGTTGCCTTTTGAAAAATATAATTGATGAAGAATATTTTCCGATCTTTGCCTGGATTCGGGATCATCATACATATCCGAAACCTCAATTGTCTTCTCAAAACCTTCAATGGCTTCGTCAGTTTCACCTGCCCTGGCAAGTCCAAGAGACATATCATAATACAAGCCGGGGAGCTGAACTTCAGCCATCTCTTTCACCTCCATCCCTTCCTCACCGAGGACTTCAGCCATTTCTATGGCTCTTTCCATTTGTTCAATTGCAGCTTTAATGTCAGTGTCAATAAGGTCTATTGCAGAATTGTATACTTCAACAACCTCATTTCGTGTTTGACTTGAAACGCTGATTGTTACAGCTAGAAACAGGGCGAAAAGTGCCGTCAGTTTTTTGCTAAGTTCGATTTTCATGAGAACAGATTTAGTTAAAAAAATTATTATGTAATAAAAATTTCAGGTTAATTAATTTATTGTTCCGCTTCTGCTGCTAACTTTCTTGAATTTATCAAAAAGCAAATATAAAAAATAGTGAACAGTTTCAAAATTTTAATTTCCTTGAGCTTATTCCGGTAATTACACATCAATAATTTTGCCAAAAATGCAAAAATTTGAAAAACTTTTCTTTAAACGTAATTAAAGAACCGGCTATTATGCCGGAGATGCAAAAATCAGCTGTGAAAGATGAGAACAGGTTTTTCAGTCCTGAAGAGCAGTTTCTTTGCAAAACCAGGGTTGAATATCCTGTAAAGAAGCGTTCTCTTTTTGTGGGTGATGGATATTATGTCAATGTTTTTTTTCCTTATGAAGTTGTTCATTCCGGCAACCACATCTTCACTTTCAATTATTGAGCACTCAATTTTGTACTGCCTGTAAGTTTTGGCAAAATAATCCTTTATCTCTTTCATATAAGCCTCATTCCATTTGCCGGAACTTTCACCTGTGCTGAAATGAACGCAGTAGAAGCTTACATCAAGGTTTGACACTACAGCCATCAGCTTGCGAATGGCTTCATAGTCGGAATCGTCAAGGTTTGTGGCATATAAAATGTTGACATGATCAATTTTTTCAATTCGCGCATCTTCCGGAACAACAAGTATCGGGATATCTACCGAGGAGCTTTCGAGGATCTTTGAGGTAACACTGCCAATCATTTCGTCGGGCTTTTTGCCCTGGCCTCTTGTTCCCAGAATGATAACTCCCGGTTTGTATTTCTTTGTCATTTCAGTTATTTCATCATACGGCCGGCCTGCTACAAGCG
Organism: Bacteroidales bacterium; assembly: GCA_007125955.1. Taxonomy (GTDB): domain Bacteria; phylum Bacteroidota; class Bacteroidia; order Bacteroidales; family PUMT01; genus PUMT01. The sequence goes on from SLCF01000145.1 coordinate 12,679, forward strand.
ATTTTGTTATGCTTATTTCCCCAAGATTATATTCGTCCGCATATTTTTTCAGCTTTTTTATAAAAATTTTCATTTCGGCTTTTGCCTTTTTTTCAAGTTCCTGATAGACTTCTGCCATATTTGACTGGTAGGTGAAAGCATCGGGGAAAGTCATTGCATCTATCATTGGATTGAAAAAGGCATGAACAAGCCTGATTTTTGCTTTCAACTTTGCAGCCAGGTGCAGTGAATAGATGCAGGCATTCAGGGAGTAATCCGAAAAATCTACGGCAACAAGTATCTTGTTGGTTTTGTAAATATCCTTCTTGCTGTCAATGGATTCGCTGCCGTGTTCCTTTTCCGTTTTTTTAAGGATTTTGAGTGCACGGGGCAGGTTATCTTCAAAAATTCTTACTTTAACCCCGTACGATACATTAGGTTGAATCAGGTTTACGTTAGATAAAAAGCACTCAATGCCTTCAGCTTCAAGCCGGCCTTTCAGCATGAACGCCCTTGTATACGTGTTTGTGGTAAGTGTAATGATATTTTTTTCCATGGCATTGTTTCATATCAGTTATTCAATGGAATATATGTGAAAAGGGTAAATATAACTTTTCAAAAAGTTACGAAAAAGCAAGTTATTGTCAAAATAAAACGGAATATATGCTGACCTCTGATAAAATTCAGTGGAGGTTATCCTTTGCAACAATCAAAGCAGAGAGAGGTTTTATACAAATATCAATATATTTTTCATATGATTGTCCGTTTTTGGATTGTATATATTTCTCCTGTAAATTACACTGAATTTATAAACATCCCGGTATGGAAAACAGTAAAACTAAACAGAGCAATCTTCAAAGGCTGCTGAGGGAGCGCAAAGAGAGGCAGAAAGAACTTGCGTGTATAAACAAGACCACAAGTATCCTGAAGGAAAAGAAATCTATAGAGGAGACCCTTCACCAGATAGCCCTGATACTTCCGGATGCCTGGCAGTACAGTGAGTTTGCTGTTTCACGCATAATATTTGAAGATAAGGAGTATAAAAGTCCCGGTTTCAGCGAAACTCAATGGCGGCAGAGCCAGACTTTCGAAACCATTGACAATACCCGGGGTATTATTGAAGTGTATTACACCAGGGAATTCACCGAGATGGACGAGGGGCCGTTTTTGAAGGAGGAACGTGAGCTGATTGACAATATTGCAAACCTGGTTGCAGGTTATATAAACAGCGAAAAGGCATCTTCCATAATGCTAAAGTCCAGGATGAAAGATGATTCCAAACCAATGCCGGTGGAAGAGAGCGCAAAAATGCTTAACAGCCGCCAGCTGCTTCAGAAATTTCTTAACCGCCACAATGCTGAACGAAATCTCTTTCACGACCTGATGCCTTTCAAGGTAAAAGAGATACTCCTTGTTGCCACCCTTTACGATGCATACAGCATTGAGAAGGACGGCAGGTTCTCAGATCATATGCTCGGGCAGTATCACCAGCTGAATCTAACATCCCTTCCCAGGGTAACGGGGGTTTCCACCATAGAGGAAACATTCGGGGAACTGGACTCGAAGCATTACGACCTGGTGATCGTGATGATGGGGGTTGACAAAAGAACACCCGTCCGGCTGAGCGGAATGATAAAGAAGCAGTATCCCTACATACCGGTTTTCCTGCTTCTCAACAACAACAACGACATGGAGCTTCTGGAAAGAGACCGGACTAAGCTGGACAATATAGATAAGGTGTTTGTATGGAACGGCGATTCGAAGATATTTTTTGCAATGGTCAAACTGCTGGAAGATAAGGTGAATGTGGAAAACGACACGGCAATGGGTTTCACCAAGGTCATTCTGCTTGTAGAGGATTCCCCCATATACTATTCTCGTTACCTGCCCATGATCTATTCAATAGTAATGGAGCAGACCAAGCACCTTATAGAGGATGTGAATACAGACGAGCTTTACAAGGTATTGAAACTGAGGGGGCGGCCCAAGATTCTGCTTGCATCCGATTATGAAAGCGCAATAGATATTTTCAACAGGTACCAGGAGTATGTGTTGTGCGTTATATCCGATGTCCGGTTTCCAAGAGAAGGGGATCTCGACCCTTGCGCGGGGGTGGAACTGTTGAAGTATGTCAAATCGCAGATCGACAATCTGCCCACAGTACTTCAATCCTCTGACGTTGAAAACTCCAAATATGCGCACGAGTTGAAGTCGGTATTCATTAACAAGAACTCCGAAACGCTTCTGCAGGATCTGAAAAGCTTCATCAACTATTATCTGGGCTTCGGTCATTTCGTGTACCGCGACAATGAAGGGAGGCAGATTGCAGTTGCCAAGTCAATGCGCGAATTTGAAACCTATCTCAACACCGTGCCTGAGGAGTCACTTGTCTATCATGCCGTTAAAAACCACTTTTCACTATGGCTAATGGCAAGGGGAGAGGTCAAGATCGCAAAGATCATCAACCCTTTAAGGTTATCCGACTTCAATGACCCTGAAGAGATGCGCAATTTTCTTATAAACATTATAAGGGTTCATCGCAAGGAGCAGGATATGGGCAAAATTGTCAATTTCGAGGAGGGTGCCATTCTTGAGGAATCGAACATTGTGAGCTTTTCCCCTGGTTCGTTGGGAGGCAAGGGGAGGGGGCTGGCTTTTATAAACACGCTTATTTACAATTTCCGATTCTCGGAGCAGGTTGAAGGGCTGGCAATACGAACTCCCCGTACGGCAATAATAGGAACGGATGAGTTTGATATCTTCCTTGAGAAGAACAAGCTTCACGAACTGGTATATGACGGCGCCTCATATGAAGAGATAAGGAAGGCCTTCATGAAAAGTGAGCTCAGCTACAACCTTTTGAAAAGGCTCAGGATATACCTGAAAAAAGTTAAAGTACCAATTGCCATACGTTCCTCCAGTCTTTTGGAAGATTCACTTATGCAGCCGTTCTCCGGAATATTTGAAACATACCTTCTGCCAAACAACCATCCCTCCTTTGAAGAGAGGATGAAGCAGGTGACCGATGCTATCAAGCTTGTCTATGCCTCCATCTTCTCAAACAATGCCCGCACCTATTTTGAGGCGATCAACTACAAGATTGAAGAGGAGAAGATGGCAATAGTGATTCAGGAGGTTGCCGGCAACAGGTTTGACGGGCGCTTTTATCCTCACATTAGCGGTACTGCCCAGTCGCGTAACTACTACCCTGTTGCCCACATGAAAGCTGACGAGGGTTTTGCCGTTATCGCCGTGGGACTCGGGCAGTATGTTGTGGAAGGCGAAAAGGCTTACCGTTTTTCCCCCGCCTATCCTAACCTGGATATCAATTCGCCGAAAGATATTTACAAAAACTCACAGGTAGAGTTTTATGCTGTGAACATGGAGAAAAAGGAGATAAATCTGCTTGAAGGGGAGGATGCCGGACTTGTAAAGAGCGATATTATGAAGGCTGAAAAGGACGGAACGCTCAAGCACTGTGCATCGGTTTACGATATTGATAACGACCGGATAATTCCGGGTATTGAAACTCCCGGTCCGCGCATACTCAATTTCGCAAACATACTGAAGTACGAATATATACCATTGTCGAGAGCTTTGAACGTTATTCTCGATGTGGTGAAGGAAGCACTTGGTTGTGATGTGGAGATTGAGTTTGCAGTTGATCTGAAGCAGGGCAGTAAAAAGTTTCCCTCGTTTTACCTGTTGCAGATCAAACCGCTCGTTGGCGGGGAAAACGATTTCAACATTGAGGAGGATAGCCTTGAGGATGAGAATATTCTGCTCAGCAGTCATAAAAGTATGGGGAACGGGAAGATAGACACCATAAGCGATGTAATATTTGTTAAGCCCGGCCGTTTCAACAAGCATAAAACCCTTGAAATAGCCGGAGAGATAGAAAAACTCAACAACGAAATGCTGAAGAAGAGACGGAAGTATGTTCTTATAGGCCCGGGACGCTGGGGTACAAGAGACAGGTTTATAGGCATCCCGGTAGCATGGCCGCAAATTTCAAATGCGAAGGTGATTGTTGAGATGAGCATGGAGGATTTTCCGCTTGACGCTTCCTTAGGGTCACATTTTTTTCACAATGTTACCTCAATGAATGTAGGATATCTCTCCGTCAACCACACTTCGCCCGGAGATTTTGTTAAGTTTGATGTGCTGGAAAAACAGGAAACGGTTGCCGAAACCGAGTTTGTGAAGCATATCAGGTTTGCCCGTCCGGCCGAGATACTTATGGACGGGAAAAAAGGAAGGGCTGTTGTGATAGCCCCTGACGGTAAAGATAAGTGAACTCCCCTGAGGGGAAGCTTAATATAAGCCATGGAAAGAAGATGAGTTTACACCATATAATATATATGTTATGGAAGAGATCAATGAACTGAAGGATATAAAGCAGTATGAGTTTCACGACACATCCTTCAACCTTTTGATGCAGAAGCGCATTCACAAAGTCCTGCTGGTTTGCAGCAACTACGATGCCTTTATGCTGGAAGAGGACGGAAGGATTGACGAGCAGATATTCAACGAATATGTTTCACTCAACCTTCGTTATCCCCCTATTTTCGTAAAAGCCAATAACGCCGCCGAATCATTCAGTAAGCTGGAGGATGAGAATATTGACCTTGTAATACTGATGCTAAGCGTGGGTGATACAGACACATTTTCCCTTGCAAGGAAGATGAAGGAGAAATACCCCGGAATTCCCATTGTTGTGCTCACCTATTTTTCAAGAGAGATATCCCTGAAGATCGATCGCGAGGACACCAGCTCCATCGATTACGTTTTCTGCTGGCTGGGTAATGCCGACCTGCTGCTTGCAATTATCAAGATAATAGAGGACAGGATGAACGTAGAGCATGATGTGGATACCGTTGGAGTGCAGACCATAATACTTGTGGAGGATTCGATACGGTATATTTCAAGCTACCTGCCAAATGTTTACAAGATAATTCTGAAGCAGTCGCGCGAATTCATGAGGGAAGCACTGAACGAGCACCAGAAGATGCTTCGTATGAGGGGAAGGCCCAAGATACTTCTGGCCACCAATTACGAGGATGCCATAGCACTATACGAAAAGTACAAACACAACCTGCTGGGGGTGATATCCGACATCAGATACAAGAGGAATAACAAGATCGACCCTCAGGCGGGAGTGAAGCTCTGTCAGAAAGTGAAGAACGACGACCGCTACATGCCTTTCCTGCTTCAGTCATCTGACAACGAATATGAAAGTATTGCCGAGGACCTGAATGCCGGTTTCATTCACAAATACTCCAAGACCCTTTCAATTGAGCTGAGGAATTACATTATCAGGCAGTTTTCCTTCGGCGAGTTTGTTTTCCGCGACCCCTACACTTTGAAAGAGTTGTGCAGGGCAAACGATCTGCAAACCCTTCAGCAGGCAATACTGAACATCCCTGATGAAACCCTTGCCTACCACGCCGGCAGGAACCATTTTTCCAAATGGCTTAACGCAAGGGCATTGTTTCCGATAGCCCAGTTGTTTAAATACCTGAGGCTGGATGACTTTAATTCGGTTGATGAAATTCGCAAATACCTTTTTTCTGCTATTTCCAGCTTCAGGTCGAACAAGGGCAGGGGGGTTATTGCAAAGTTTGATAAGAACACCTATGATGAATATCTGATCTTTTCACGTATAGGTGACGGTTCCATAGGAGGGAAGGCAAGGGGACTTGCATTTATCAACTCCATTCTGAAAAAGAACAGGATATACAATAAGTTTCCCGGTGTGCTCATAACCATACCGCGAACTGTCGTTCTCTCAACCGATATATTCGATGAGTTCATGGAGTCAAACGATCTGTACAGGATCGGCCTCTCCGATGCAAGCGACGAGGAGATACTTCAGGAATTCATAATGGCAGGCCTGCCCGGGCGACTGCACCAGGATCTCTACGCTTTCATTTCTATAGTGAAGCACCCTGTGGCAATACGCTCTTCCAGCAAGTTGGAAGACAGTCATTACCAGCCTTTTGCCGGCATATACTCAACCTATATGATACCCAGGGTGGAGGACAGCACGCTTATGATAAAGATGCTGACCGATGCAATTAAATGTGTTTACGCATCGGTATACTTCAAGACGAGCAAGGCTTATATGACCGCCACATCAAATGTGATTGACGAGGAAAAGATGGGGATAGTGTTGCAGGAGGTTTGCGGTTCAGCCTACAACGGCAAGTTCTACCCGACCTTCTCGGGGGTTGCCCGGTCTATTAATTTTTACCCGATAGCACCGGAGAAGCCGGAAGACGGTATAGCCAATATTGCATTCGGATTGGGTAAGCTGATAGTTGACGGTGGTATATCACTCAGGTTTTCACCAAAATACCCGAAGAAGATTCTTCAGCACTCCACGGCTGACCAGACCCTGCGCGAATCGCAGAAAAAGTTCTATGCGCTTGACCTGAATGTTGAGAGCTTTGTGCCTTCAATTGACGATGATGTGAACATACTGAAGCTTAAGGTAAAAGAGGCGGCAAACGAGCCTCCTTTCAGGCATGTTGCGTCAACATTCGATTTTGAGTACAGCATGATACGCGACGGTATTGACTGGCCCGGGCCGAAAGTTGTTACATTCTCCAACATACTTAACCATAACACTTTCCCCCTTGCAGAAGTTCTTCAGACACTCCTGGAGGTGGGACAAAAGGAGATGAACAACCCGATTGAGATCGAGTTTGCCGTCAACCTCGATGTGCCCTCCGGCTCCCCCAGGATATTCTACTTTCTCCAGATAAGGCCTGTTGTTCAGAATGAGCAGAAGACAGACCATGAGCTGGACAAAATTGATCTTGAAAAGACGATAATTTATTCTGATCAGGCACTGGGTAACGGGGTTATGGACAATATAAGAGACATAGTGTATGTTAAGCCCGACGATTTCAGTCCCTCCGAGAACAGCAAAATTGCCTCCGAGATAGAGAAGGTAAATGAGAAATTCATAAAGGAGGGCAGGAACTATATTCTTATCGGGCCGGGCCGGTGGGGGTCGAGCGATCCCTGGCTCGGCATTCCCATAAAATGGTCTCAGATATCCATGGCAAGGGTTATAGTGGAATCAGGACTTGAAAATTACCGCATCGACCCGAGTCAGGGCACCCATTTCTTCCAGAACCTCACCTCCTTCAGGATTGGTTATTTCACCATAAACCCCTATATTGACGACGGCTATTATGACCTCGACTTTTTGAAGGGATCGGATGCCGTATTTGAGGAGAAGCATGTACGCCACGTGCGTTTCGATTGCCCGGTAAAAGTGCAGATTGACGGGAAAAACAACAAGGGAGCTATCTTTAAGCCGGAGAAAAAGAGAAAGCGATAGTCAGCTCATCCGATACTGTATTGTTCCCGAATGCCGGCAATTTTTATTCCGAATGCCGGATATGGTTTTGCTGTTTCCCCGGATTATGAGATAAATTAATATATAACCTAAACGAACAATTTTTATGGAAAAAATCAAAACCACCTACATTGGAGATTTGAGGACTAAAGCGTTTCACGTAAGATCAGGCACGGAAATTATTACCGATGCACCGGTCGATAACCAGGGTAAAGGAGAAGCTTTTTCGCCGACCGACCTGCTTGCCACTTCTCTGGGAAGCTGCATGCTTACATTAATGGGTATTGCAGCCCGCGATAACGGTTTTTCTGTTGTGGGCACAAGGGTTGAGACCACAAAGATTATGGTTCCCAACCCCCGCCGTGTAGGTGAGCTGAAAGTATATATATTTCTTCCTCCTAACGATTACACCGAGAATCAGAAAGAGCTTATACGCGCCGCCGTTGATGAGTGCCCTGCTGCCAGGAGCCTCCACCCGGAGATAAAGCAGAACATCTGCTTCCACTTTTAGGCTGAAGCGCCGGAGGTCTCAACCTTCCTGTCCACCTTTTTTATCAGACCCTGCAGAACATTGCCGGGTCCAACCTCTGTGAAAGATGTGGCCCCGTCGCGCAGCATATTTTTAACCGTCTGGGTCCATTTTACGGGAGAAGTGAGCTGGTCAAACAGATTCTCTTTAATAAGAGAGGGTTCTGAAACAGCTTCCGCTGACACGTTCTGGTAAACGGGGCAAACCGGGGCGTTGAATGTGGTGTTCATAATGGCTTCCCCCAGCTCTTTTCTGGCAGGCTCCATCAGCGGGGAGTGGAATGCACCTCCAACCCTCAGCTTCATAACCCTTTTTGCACCCATCCGGCTGAATTTTTCGATTGCCTTCTCTATCCCCTCAATTGAGCCGGAAATGACTATCTGTCCGGGAGCATTGAAGTTTGCAGGAACAACCACCTCGTCAAATTCCCGGCAGGTTTCCTCAACAACCTTGTCATCAAGCCCGAGAACTGCTGCCATTGTTGACGGAGCCGCTTCGCACGCTTTCTGCATAGCCTTTGCACGTGCATGAACAAGCCTCAGTCCGTCCTCAAAAGAAAGGGCGCCTGCTGAAACCAGTGCCGAAAACTCACCCAGGGAATGGCCTGCAACCATCTGGGGTTTAAAATCATCCCCCATCACCTTTGCAAGTATCACCGAATGCAGGAATATGGCAGGCTGAGTAACTCCGGTCTGCCTGAGGTCTTCCTCCGTGCCCCGGAACATCAGGTCGGTAATCCCGAAACCCAGTATTTCATTTGCCAGGTTGAACATCTCCTGTGCAACCGTGTGTTTTTCGTAAAGTTCTTTGCCCATTCCGGGAAACTGCGCCCCCTGCCCGGGGAAAACATATGCATTCATTATATAAATTGTTTTGGTTTGAAAATTTGTTGTATCTGATTTGAATTCCGGCCGGTAAAATTTTGCAGGGTTACTCTAATGGAGTTTTTGACTTTAATGCATCAGCACCGTTAGCTTCAAATTGTGTTAATTTTCTGTGACCCTAATGCAGTTTTGACCCGATAAGATGTATGAACTCCTCCCTTGTCTTTTCGTTGTTCATGAAAGCACCCGTAAAGGCAGAGGTAGTGGTTACCGAGTTCTGTTTCTGTATGCCCCGCATCTGCATGCACATGTGGTGCGCTTCTATTACAACAGCCACTCCTATCGGTTCCAGGGTTTTATGAATGCAGTCGCGTATCTGGGTTGTCATTCTTTCCTGCACCTGCAGTCTTCTGGAGTAAGCGTCCACCACCCTTGCTATCTTGCTCAGTCCGGTTATATGCTTGTCAGGGATATAACCCACATGAGCTTTCCCGTAGAAGGGAATCATGTGGTGTTCGCAGAGGGAGTATATTTCAATGTCCTTCACCAGCACCATCTGCGTGTAGTCCTCCCTGAACTTCGATGTTTTGAGCAAATCGTGCGGATCAAAGTCGTAACCGTGGGTGAGGAACTGGATTGCCCTGGCAACCCTTTCGGGGGTTTTCAGCAGGCCTTCCCTTTGAACATCCTCTCCAAGCAGTTTCAGTATCTCCCTGTAGTGGTGCTGAAGCTTTTCTGTGGCCTCCTGGTTGTACTGATCCAATCTTGAATAACCGAAATCCTCTTTTGTGTCAATGCCGTTATTGACAACTTTCACTTTATCTTTCTTCTTGTTTCCCATAACATAATATTATATATAAACTCTTAAGAGGTGAGACAAAATTACGAAAACCGGTTGAATAAAAAATATTTCTTGTGATCCCTCCCTCCGTTTTTTTAACAAACCTCTGTCTCTCTCCCGGCCTTGTTCCTGCCATATTTAAGATTATCCCGCTAAATCCTGCGGTTATTTCCCATCATCTGCCTTTTGTTCCGGCTATTGCCGGCCCGGTATGAAAAACCGCCCTTTTTGCCATTGCCGTAAGTGTAACCCCCCTTGAAACCATGAAAAGCATGAATGCAAACCACAGTCCGTGATTCCCCAGTTGTGGCTCCAGCAGGCAATAGGCAGGCAGGAAGACCGCAACGGTTGAGATAACCATGGCATTTCTCATTGAAACCGAGGCGGTGGTTCCGATGTATATCCCGTCCCATATAAATGCCGGGAAGGTTATCACCGGTATAAGTATTATCCACGGGAAGAATGTCATTGCCGTTGATATTACCGTTTCGTTGTTTGTCAGCAGGTAAATGAGGTATCTGCCGCCGGACAGGTAAGTGATGGTGAATACAAGTGCAATTCCCCCTCCCCATCTGAACAGGAGGCGTATACTCTCCTTCAGTCGGCTCCTGTTTGCAGCACCGTAGTATCTGCCTGAAAGCGCTTCCGCGGCATA
>SLCF01000157.1 GCA_007125955.1 Bacteroidales bacterium
GGCACCTTTTTAAAAGCAGGTTGCCGGGTTTTAAAAAGGAACTATCTGTTCGTTATCTTTTTCGCAGGTAAACGTCGCCCGAAACTGTTTTGAGTATCATCTGAACGCCGCCGTTGTTTATGTTCCCTTTTATATTTCCGCCCCCGATCCGTTTAACATTTTGGGGTTCTTCCTTTTCGTGCTCAAAATCAAAGTCGGTATAAGCCCTGCCGCTTATTGTTGAGATATCAAGACTGGCACGGGTCTTCGCAGGCAATGAAAGGTCAATATGGCCTGACACGACTGATATTGATGAGGGATTCTCCTGGTTGAGTTCTGAGAAGCTTCCTTCTATATTTCCCTTTACGGTGCTGATTATTGCCGGTCCCGTTACATTATCCAGTAATATATCTGTATTGAAAGCCTTTATCTCCAGTTCATTTTTAGAGTTTTTGACTTTAATTGATTCAGATGAGAGGAATGGTGCACCTTGATTGATCCTGATTGCCATTCTTTCGGGGACTGTAATTGTGTAGCCAGGTTCGGCGCCTTTGAAAAAAAGAACCTCAAGATTCGTTGCGCCTGAAATTGTAACAGATTTTTCATCTCCGGTCACAGAAAGCCCTATGCCGGTATTGTCGGAACCGATATAACGAAGGCCTTCCGACCTTTCGGTGCGTTCTGTATCTTTAAATTCCCCGCTGCTCCTTATTATGATTTCTTCACCCCTGTGAGTGTCAACTGTCAATTTACCCGGTATTGAGTTTATACGTACCGAACTAACCAGTTTTGAGGTGACCGGTATCCTGACCTCTTTTTCGGCCGGCTCTTCACCTTTCTGAGCACCGTAAGCAGTGCAGCAAAAGATTATCAGAACCGTTGTGATAATTACATTTCTCATTTCAGTATTATTTTGATTATTATTTTTTATTTATAATACAGGTTTTTGCTTCCTGGTGATAACAAATATGTGTAAAAGCAATCGCAGCGTAATTTTTCCCGGGATTATTACCTGCGGTTTATATAAGTGTTTTTATACCTTCCTCTGCATGCTGCCTTACAATGTCAAGCGTTTCCTGGTCATCTGCCATTTTTCTGAAATGCTGTACTGCTTCCCTTTCTGCCATCCCTACAAGGATATTTATAAGCATAATTTGAACCATCGGATCATCTTGTTTTTCAAGTGATTCTATAAGGCCGGAACGTATTTGTCCGTTGGAGGCAAAGTTTGAAAGGGCCTGTATAGCGGATAACCGGACATTTACATTGGGATCGTAATTAAGTGTGTTGAACAATGCTTCGGTCAGTTCCAGGTCTGGTTCTGTGAAATCCATTGCATAGCTCACGGCTTTTATACGTTCGCTGGCTGACTCCTGACTTAATAGTGAAAAAACAACAAGCTGCTTCATCTCTTTTATATCCTGTTGCAGTGCTGCAATTTCGTTTTGACTCTCAACTACTACCCGTTGAGGGAAGAAAATGCTCCCGGAAAACATCCCTGCAATAAGCAAAGCCACTCCTGCTGCAAGCTGGATCCAGAAGGGGCGGGCAGGCAATATAAAACTGATATTATTGCCAGTACCTCTTGTGTCTTCTTTAATTCCGGCTTTATTTTTTTCTTTATCAAGCATAGCATAGAATGAGTTTTTAATATTGATTGGCGGGGTTTCCTCCGGGAAACTGTCAATCAGGTCGAACAGCAGACCAAGTTCACCAGCTTCCTTTTTGCATTCCCGGCATTTATCCAGGTGCAAGCTGAATTGCCTGGCTTTATCAGGTTCAACCTCCCCGGTTACAAATTGTGCCAGCAATTTCCTTGTTTCTTTGCAGTTTTTTTCCATTTTTCAACCTTTTTACTGTTCATTTTCAAAGTACAACTTCTTTAATGTTTTTATAGCCCTGTATGCAATTACTTTTACATTGGGAACCGAGTCACCTGTTATAGCTGATATTTCATGATATTTCAAACCTTCAAACCTGCTTAGCAGCAGTATCTCCTTCTGCTTCCCGGGAAGCTTTTCCATAGCAGCTGAGAGCGCAGCATATTTTTCAATTTTTTCCTTTTCCGTTTCATCGCTCATTATGTAAAGCTCTTTTTTCAATTCATCAGTTTCATTTTCCATTTTTCTTTTCCGGGCACGGTAATGATCTGTCAGGGCATTCCTTGCTATCCGGTACATCCATGTTCTGAAGGTATTCGGACCGTTATAAGTTTCCCTGTATTTCATTATCCTGTAAAAAACCGTTTGAGTAAGATCACTACTCAGGTCCCTGCAACGGGTCATCTTCAAAAAAAAGTTGAACAGTCTGATATGGTATCTTTCAAAAAGGACACCAATATCATCAATATGACCGTTACGTGCAGAGATCATTAACTCTTCATCTGTTTCTTTCACGTTTCACCATTTAAGGTTCTTCTAATATGATTACTTTGAGATTTCCGGATAGTTACACCCTGTAAAAAATTTCTTTTCGGGTTTGAATCCGGATTACTGATAAGTAGCACTTTTACCGCGGGTTGTTATTCATCCCTTAATGTATTGGCTGGGTTCATGTTTGCTGTCCGGTAAGACTGTCCTGCAACGGTTACAACAGCTATAAGAAGTGCAATAATTGCTGCCAGGATAAAAATTGCCGGACCGGGTGAGATTCTGTAGGGAAAATTATCCAGCCAGCTTGTTATGATGTAATATGACACCGGCCACGCAATTATATTTGCAATCACTACCCACCTTGCAAAGTCTTTTGAAAGCATAAGCATTATGCCGGTAACTGACGCACCCATTGCTTTTCTTATACCTATCTCCTTTGTTCGCTGGCTGGCAACGAACGCAGCCAGTCCGTATAACCCGAGACAAGCAATAATTATGGCAAGAATGGCAAATGAACTGAAAAGCGTTGCAATCCTCATCTCGCTTTGGTACAGGCGGCCGGATTCCTCTTCCAGAAAAGCAAATTCAAAAGGGAAAGCAGGAGAGAATTTTTCCCACTCCCTCCTTAAATGCTGAATAGTTCCCGCAGTGTTGTTCCCGCTTATTTTTACATTGGCCACCCTCAGGTTATTCGGATTCCAGTCCATTACAAAAGGACCTATCGGTTCGTGAAGCGAACGGAAATGAAAATCTTTTACTACTCCTGTAATTCTTGCAGGCGTTCCGGTCCCGACGTTAAATTCTTTGCCTGCAGGTGAATCAAATCCAAAGTGCCTGGCAGCCTCTTCGTTAATGATGTAGGCGTTGTCCATATCTGCTATCCTGTCCCATGAAAAGTTCCTCCCCTCTGAAATTTCTATCTCCATAAGATCTATATAGTCAGGGTCAACCGACATGAACTTAAATTGTTTGAGCTCGTCATCTATTATCCAGCTTTCGAACCAGCCTATGAAGCCGGGAATATTGTTTGACATGGAGTATTTTTCAATTTCCGGGTGACTTAAAACAGCATCCCTGAAAGAATCTGAATTGTTGAGAATTTGACTGTTAAGTCTCATTGTTATAACCTTCTCATTGTTATAACCAAGCTCTTTGTTTTTCAGGTAGTGTACCTGTGAATTTGCAACAATCGTCCCGATTATCAGAGTTACCGTTATTGAGAACTGAAGTACAATGAAAAACCTGCGGAAGTTAACCGCACCTTTTCCTTTGGTTTTTTCACCTTTTAGTATTGATGCAGGAGCAAATGAAGAAAGGTAAAATGCAGGGTAAATGCCCGCCAGTATTCCTATTATTATTACACCCGCCAGTGAAATAAAAAGAGTTGCAGGCCGTGTAACCAATTCGGCAGAAAAGTTTGCCGAAACAAGGTTGTTGAAAACAGGAATGAAAAGCTCTACAAGTACAACCGAAAGGATGAAGGCAGCCAGACACATCATAACAGATTCGGCAAGAAACTGAAATATTATCTTTTCCCTGCCTGCTCCCAGAAGCTTTCTTATACCTATCTCCTTAGCCCTGTTGCTTGCATTTGCTGTAGAAAGATTTATAAAATTGAATGCTGCTATAAGGATTATAAATAAAGCTACGGCTGCCAGCATATAAATCAGTGTCAGGTTTCCTGTTTTGGAATAATCCGAGATCTGGTCCCTGCCAAAGTATATATCATGCAACCCCTTGAGACCAAACCTGAAATTGTTATGCAGAGAGTAGAGATCAGGGAAGGCCTGTTCTATGTGGTTATTAAACTTTGTTGCCAGTTCTCCGGGGTTGGAACCCTTTCCAAGAAGAAAATAGGTCGGGTAATTCATATTCCTGAACAAGTGCTCATCGAATTGCGGATCATTGTCCATTTCGGCCAAACTGCTGAATGATCCGATCATATCCATTGAAATGTGAGAACTGCCGAAATCCTCTATCACCCCGGTAACAGTGAAGTTGTGGCGGTTGTTGAACCTGACTGTTCTGCCAACAGGATCTTCGTTTCCGAACATGGTTTCAGCTGCTGAACGTGTCATTACTACTGAAAAGGGTGGAGAAAGGGCAGTGTTTGCATCTCCCTGGATGTATTCTATAGTAAAAACTTCCTTAAGGGTGGAGTCGGCAAACACAAAATTCTCTATTTTCAAATCATTGCCGTTATACCTTAAAACAGGTGAAAAGCCGAAGCTGAACCTTACCGCTTCTTCAATCTCCGGGTATGAATCCTTAAACAGGCCTGCAATACCGGCACCCATTACTGAAAACTCACCCAATTCCACCCTGTATATCTGATCGTATTTCTCATTGAACCTGTCAGTTTTCAATTCTGTAAATACATACATCAGAATGAGAATTGATGCAGCCAGTCCGGTTGCCATTCCGAAAATATTTATTGCGGCAGTTGTTTTGTTTCCTGTAAGGGCTCTCAAAGCCATTAAAAAGTAATTGCGGGTCATAGAAAAACTATTTTTTTTCAGAAATTCAATTATTGTACCACTGTGATAAATGCTCACTATGTGAGCCTGTTAAAGAAGTTGCTTCCCCCCGTTATTGCTGCTATGATTTGATAACTGTACGGTAACGTACATGTTGCGTACAGTGTGAAGAATTACCGGCCGGATTATTAAGTCTGTCTGATGTGGCCGAGGATAAGCGGCGGGAGTGGCCTGAGCATACCCGTAGGAGTGACCGCTCGTTGCATCAGTTTGCTGGAGGGCGCGAAGCGTTCCGCGTCCGGTTATTCTGCAGGTTGCTTTTGACAATTTAAAACAATTGCTCACCTTTATTATTGAGTTCTGTATAACCTGAATCTTTCAGCAATCCTGTTTTTTTTGAAGCCTCCACAGCAAGCTCGTCACACCTCTCGTTTTCCGGATTGTCGGCGTGTCCTTTTACCCAGACAAAATTCACTTTGTGTTTTTTCAGAACTTCCAGCAGACGCTTCCACAGATCGGGGTTTTTTTTCTTTTTAAAACCCTTTCTTTCCCATTCAAAAACCCATCCCTTTTCTACTGCATCGGCCACATAAAGGGAATCGGTATATAAAGTAACATGGCTGCCTGGTATCTTAAGCGATTCAAGAGCAACTATTACCGCCATCAGCTCCATGCGATTGTTGGTGGTATATTCGTATCCCTGTGACAGCTCTTTACGGTGTTTCCCCGATTTGAGAACGATACCGTATCCTCCCGGACCAGGATTACCGCGGGCGGCACCATCTGTATATATTATTATTGCAGGTTTTTTTGACATCTGATACTCTCTTTGAAAGTACTCTTCATATGGGTAACTTAAACTGCTGACCCTTCAGTTTGAATGATTTTCTGTGATACTCTGATGATCCGTATTTTAAAATGGCAGTTATATGTTCTATCGTTGCATAACCTTTGTTCCGGCCCCATCCGTAAATGGGGTAATCAGGGTGAAGACCGGTCATAAGCTCATCCCTGTGTGTTTTGGCAAGTACAGATGCAGCAGCAATTGAGAGATATTTTGAATCGCCTTTTACAATGCATCTGTGGGGCTTGTTTTTATATTTTATGAAACGGTTTCCATCTACAATAATTAGTTCCGGTTTAATTTTAAGCAGTTCAAGTGCCTTGTGCATCGCAAGTATTGAAGCGTTCAGTATATTTAGCCGGTCAATTTCAGCCGGTGAAATCATTGCAACAGCCCATGCTATTGCTGTCTCTTCAATTTCTTTCCTTAACCGGTCTCTTTCTTTCGGGGAAAGTTTTTTTGAGTCATTCAGGCCTGAATTGACGTAAGATGGAGGCAGAATTACTGCAGCCGCTGCAACCGGACCTGCAAGACATCCACGACCGGCTTCATCACAACCGGCTTCTGTAATGTTTTCTTTATTAAAGGACTTCAGCATTTTATCTGCCGCGCAACCAGGGTTAATATTTGATTGCATTCAAATTAAACGGCTTTTACATAACGGTACAAAAATATAATAATAGTAACCCCCTGCAAATATCAGGGACTACCCTTTTCAAATTTTTTTGCAGTTATATTACCTGCACCCCAAAACTTATCCGGCACTGTAATTGTTTTTTGGCAATAACAATTGTTTATTCACCCATATTAATTATGTTGCACTTAATTTTTAAAAGATAATTACGTTATATAATATTGAGGAGAAAAGGAATCTAAAAAGTCTTATAGCCACACTGTAATAACAACAATATTTAAACTCAATTTTCAGTAATGAAAAGTATAAAGGTATTAACCGCGGTATTATTTTCAGCATTGTTTATGATCCCCGCCGGATGCGGCAAATATGAGGATGGCCCCTGGTTCAGCATATATTCAAGAGATGAAAGAATAACCGGATATTGGCGTTTTGCCGGAGTCAGGATAGATGGTGAAGACAAAACTGATGAATACGCCGAACAGTCTGTTGAAATTTTAAGGAACGGGCAAATTTCATGGACACAGGGTTACCATAACGATAATCCATATGACCGTTACGGTGTAGGAGGAACATGGCAATTCAAAAACAGTGACAAGAATCTGGAAATGAGTTTTACCGAAGGAACTACCGATGATTTTACCTGGTTGTGGAATATAACGCGTCTTGCATACGGTGATCTTCGAATAAACAGGTATGATGATCAGGGCCGGAAGATTGAATGGCGACTCTGGAGCCGCTAAAATTTAAAATAATATGCTTATGAAAATTTTGGTATATCTGCTATGGCTTTTTTTGTTTGCGCCATTTTTATCTGCAGCATACGGACAGACTGCCGAGGATTTTCATGAGCGCGGCAATGTTAAGTTCGAGCATGGTTATCTTTATGGCGCAATAGAGGATTACACGCTTGCAATTGAAAAAGATTCTGCTTATATAAAAGCATATTATAACCGTGGTTTAGTAAAATCCCAACTGGGGTACTATGAAGAAGCGCTCAAAGATTACTCCCGTGCCATTGACATGGATCCTTTTTATGTGAGAGCTTACAACAATCGCGGTGCCATATATACTATACTTGGCGATTACAAAGCCGCAATAGAAGATTACTCCCTTGCAATAGATCTCAATCCCTATTATGCCGAAGCATATTATAACAGGGGTAATGCAAGAAAGAAATCGGACGATACCGAAGGTGCTCTGGAAGATTTTACCATGGCACTGGAGATAAATCCTGAGTATGTAAGAGCCTATAATAACCGGGGGTTAATAAGGCGCATGCTTGGTTACACAGAGGAGGCAATGGAAGATTTTAACAGGGCAGTTGAAACAGACCCTGAATTTGGAGAAACCTACTTTAACCGTGCAATGCTGAAGGCTGAACTGGGAGATAATCTGGCTGCGGTGAAAGACCTTACAAGAGCGATAGAGCTCAACAGGAAGGTTCCCGAGACTTATTTTAACCGGGGCAATCTGCAGTTTGCCAGGGGGAATATACGCTCTTCAATAGAAGATTATTCTATTGCTTTAGAGCTTAATACTGAGTTTGCTGAAGCATATTATAACAGGGGGGTTGCAAATTTTCAGCTTGGAAACATTGAAGGAGCCTGTTCCGATTTCAACAGGGCGCTTGAGCTGGGTTTCAGCAAAGCAAAAAGCTACATCAACAATATCTGTAACGAAAGCAGATAGAAAAAAAAGATCACCGGAATAAATAACGGTGATCTTTTCCAAATTCTTCTCTTGTTGTAGTAGCGGGGGCCAGACTCGAACTGGCGACCTTTGGGTTATGAGCCCAACGAGCTACCACTGCTCCACCCCGCAATTTTTTTTCAAAGTACCTGCTTTGAACAACAATGCAAAAATACTATTAGTTGGGAGATTTGCAAAATATTTTCCCCATCTTTATTCCAGGCGCCGGTTTTCGCAAATGGTTCAGCAGGTAATTATAATCGTTAATATATAACGTTTTGAGTCTATTGTAACTTATTTCTTATTATCTTTGCAGGCAAACTTTTTTAATTTTGAACAGATGTCAAATGATAAAGAGAAAAAAAGTTTTTTTAAGAGACTGAAACACAAATACAGACTGATCATTTTCAACGATCACAGTTATGAGGAGGTTGTTTCAGTAAAACTCACAAAGCTGAATCTTATCTCCCTGGTGGGCTCTTCCCTGATTTTCATTGTTGCTCTTGTAAGTATAATTATTGCATTTACACAGGTCAGGGAATTGATTCCCGGTTATCCCACGAGTGATGTAAGAAGGCAGATTATAATGAATGCATTGCTGGTCGACTCCCTTGAAAATGAGATCCGCATGAGAGAGCAGTATTATACAAGTATAAATGATATCCTGTCCGGAAGGGAACCCCGGAGCTATGACAGACCCGATACTACAATAAGATATGAAGGTCTTGATTTCAACCGTTCGGAATATGATGACCTGCTGCGTTCTCAAATAGAAAGATCGGGGCGGATAAGTATGGACAGAGCTGATCGGAGCGGTTTACTAGAAGATATTCCTCCAATGCATTTTATACCTCCTCTGAGAGGGCTTATTATAAACAGGTTTAATTCAGAAGTGGGGCATTATGGTGTGGATATGGTTTCCGAACCAAATGAACCGGTTACAGCAGTAATGGACGGCACAATCATATTTGCAAACTGGACACAGGAAACAGGCTATGTAATACAAATTCAGCATCAGAACAATTTCCTTTCTTTTTACAAGCATAATGCAGAATTACTTAAAGAAGTCGGGGATGTGGTAAGAGCCGGAGATCCGATTGCAATAGTCGGTGATTCAGGAGAGCTCACAACTGGCCCTCACCTTCACTTTGAGTTGTGGCACAGCGGAGTTCCTCTGAATCCGGAAGATTATATCGATTTTTAATTATTATGCGGAGAACGGGAAATAAATGAAGAAAAGGATTGCAATACTCGGATCGACCGGTTCAATAGGAACCCAGGCACTGGATGTTATAGGACAGTATCCGGAAAGATTCGAAGTGGAATTGCTCACTGCCAACAATAATGTAAACCTGCTAGCGGAACAGGCTGATAAATACAGACCAGCCGCTGTTATTATTGCAAACAATTCAAGGCTCGGGGAGCTTAAAAGAAAACTCGAGGGGTTGCCGGTAAAGGTATATGGAGGCGAGAGCGCTTTGGCTGAACTGGTAAAAAGCGATACAATTGACATTGTACTATCTGCAATGGTCGGTTATTCCGGACTTATTCCTGCAATTTCAGCAATAGAAGCAGGAAAGGCAATTGCTTTGGCAAACAAGGAAGCCATGGTAATTGCAGGAGACCTGATTACCAGACTGGCAAAAAGCAAAAATGCCCTTATAATTCCGGTTGACTCTGAACATTCGGCAATATTCCAGTGCATTGTAGGCGAAAAAAATGCAATAGAAAAAATTTTTCTTACTGCTTCCGGAGGACCTTTCCTTGGCAAAAATCTGGAATTTCTGAAAAAAGTATCGGTCAAAGATGCGCTGAACCATCCCAACTGGGATATGGGTGCAAAAATTACAATAGATTCCGCCACACTTATGAATAAAGGTCTGGAGGCGATAGAAGCAAAGTGGTTGTTTGGCCTTAAGCCTTCACAGATTGAGATTGTTGTTCACCCGCAATCAATAGTGCATTCCCTGGTTCAGTTCGAGGATGGTTCGGTAAAGGCACAATTGGGTTTGCCTGACATGAAGCTGCCAATACTGTATGCTTTTTCCTATCCGGAAAGACTAAAAACACAATTTCCCCGTTTCAGTTTTACCGATTATCCGAGCCTAACTTTTGAATCGCCAGATACAGAGCGCTTCAGAAATCTGCAGTTGGCATTTGAAGCAATGTTTGCGGGAGGGACGGTGCCTTGTACTATGAATGCCGCGAATGAAGTGGCAGTGGAGGCATTCCTCTACAACCGTGCAGGATTCCTTGATATACCGGAGATAGTCGAAAAAACCATGCATAGAGTATCCAGGGTCCGACACCCCTCTCTGGATGATTTTCAACAGTGCGACAGGGAATCGCGTGTAATAGCCGGGGAGTTGGTAAACACTTTGAAAGGCAGGTAATTTTAAATGTTTAAGAAAAAGAATTTTTTTTAATGGAAATAATTGTAAAAGCAGCTCAGTTTTTTCTCAGTTTATCAATACTAATAATATTCCATGAGTTCGGCCATTTTATGTTTGCACGGCTCTTCCGCACTAGAGTGGAAAAATTTTACCTTTTTTTCAATCCCTGGTTTTCACTTTTCAAGATAAAAAAGGGTGAAACGGAGTTTGGTTTGGGATGGCTGCCACTTGGCGGTTATGTCAAAATATCCGGAATGATTGACGAATCGATGGATAAGGAGCAGATGAAACAGCCACCTAAGCCTTACGAGTTTCGCTCCAAACCAGCCTGGCAACGTTTGATCATTATGCTGGGAGGGGTGCTTGTCAATTTTATACTTGCATTTCTGATCTTTTCATCAATACTGTTTGTCTGGGGTGACCAGTACCTGCCGGCTGAAAACCTTAAATACGGCATTCATGCCGATTCCCTGGCACGGGAAATAGGATTGCAGAGCGGAGATAAGATAGTAAAACTTGATGGCAGGGAAGTGAAGGATTTCAGCCAGATTATGCCAACACTGATACTTGAGAATGTAAGGAATATCACTGTGGAACGTTACGGGGAGCTCAGGGATATTTCGTTTCCGGAAGAGTTGGTTCCGGAGATACTACGAGGGAAACCTTTCATATCAGTGCGGCTGCCATTTATAATCAATGGGTTTACTGACGACTCTCCGGGTAAAGAAGCCGGTCTGCAGGAAAATGACCGCATACTTAAGCTTAACGGGGAAGAGTTGCCCTACTTTAATGAGTTTCGCGAAAAGCTTCAGCAACACAGCAACCAGGAAGTGCTGGTTACTGTTGAAAGGGATGGGGCTATACTTGATATTCCGGTTAGATTGCCTGAAAGCGGTTTGCTTGGGGTTTATCCCCTTGGTGAACTGACCCGTTTTTTCGAGCTCGAGCGGATTGAATATTCATTGATACAGGCTATCCCTGCCGGTATTGAAAGAGGTGTGGAAACATTTGTCAGTTACCTGAAACAGCTAAGGCTTATCTTTTCCCCTCAAACCAGAGCTTATGAGTCGATCGGAGGTTTTATTACAATCGGAAGTATATTTCCGGGGGAATGGGACTGGCAGGCATTCTGGTACTGGACAGCTTTTTTGTCTATAATTCTGGGAATCATGAATCTGCTGCCAATTCCCGCGCTTGATGGAGGTCACGTTATGTTTCTTATGTATGAGATAGTAACCGGCCGTAAACCTGGGGAAAAATTTCTTGAATATGCACAAATAATCGGGTTACTGTTCCTTTTTTCCCTGCTGATCTTTGCAAATGCAAACGATATAATCAGGTTATTGCGTTAAGTATTGTAATTATTTGGATGAGTGTACGGGAGAGATAAAATATTTTGTATTTTTACCCTATAAAATAGAAAGAATATGACAGGTTTTATATTATTGTTTGGAGCGCCGGGTCCATGGCAGATAATCATTATATTGCTCGTAATAGTGTTGCTTTTTGGAGGCAGGAAGATACCTGAGCTTATGAAAGGTCTTGGTCAGGGGATCAAAGAGTTCAAGAAAGCCTCGAAGGACATCGATAAAGATATTGAAGAAGAGGAAAAGGGAGAAAAAGATGCTGAAAAGGAGAGCTGATCCGATTCTTTTTTAGCATATAACGGAATTGTTTATTCCCTGGGTCGGGGGGGTAATTGTACTTTCATTCCTTTTTATCCGTTTGTAATGTATCTGATAACAATTTAATTTAATGGATATGAACTACAGACTGACCGGGTTGTTTATTCTCATCTTAACATTCCTTATTTCCTGTGATCATGATGGAACCAGGATGATGCCAAATGTAACCGGAAAACCGGGCGAAGTTGTATTGGTTATTAACGACCCTATCTGGGAATCAGAAGCTGGTGAAAAGTTTAACAGCTTACTGAGACAGGCTCAACCGGCACTTCCACAGCCGGAACCTATGTTCAATATTGCAAGGATAGAGCACGAGGCATTCAAAAGTATATTCAAATCTCACAGGAACATAGTTATTGTAAATGTTTCACCCGGTCATGAAGATTCCAGAATGGTGGTAAGGAGGAATGTCTGGGCAAAACCACAGTTGGTGATTGAAATAAATACGGCTGATATACATTCTTTGTATTCTTTTATAGACAATCACCAGGAAAGGTTTATCGATCACATTTTAAATGCTGAAAGGGACAGGCAAATTGAAAGTTACAAAAGATATGAAAGGACAGATATAGCAAACCGCCTGAGAAGGGGTCACGACATATCGCTTTCAATACCACCCGGTTTCAGGATGGATGTTGACACCACCGATTTTGCCTGGATAGTTCAGCACTCACTTACTCCAAGAGAAACCATTAAAGGTGTATTTGTATATTATTACGACTATGTTCATAATGAAACTTTTACCCGTGATTATCTGATTAACAGGCGTAACGAATTTTTGAGGAAATATGTACCCGGTCCCCGTGACGGAACATGGATGACAACAGAGATGAGGTTGCCGCCTGAATTTAGCGAATTTGAATATAATGGCCGTTACTTTGCTGAGCTACGGGGTTTATGGAGGGTGGAAAACTATTTTATGGGCGGTCCTTTTGTGAGTCTTACCACACTTGATGAGGAAAATAACCGTATAGTCACCGTGGAAGCATTTGTTTTTGCACCTGAAACAAATAAACGCAATCTCATAAGGCAGGTTGAGGCCATATTATACACACTTGAAATTAAGCCATAATAAATTTATAAAATGACAAATCCGGTAAGAATACTGCTGGCTTTTATCTTTGTGTTGGGATTAAATTCACCGGCTTTAAAAGCAGGGTGGATAATAACTGAGGTGATTCATGATACTGACAGCAACTCTGCTGTGAGAAATACAATGTATTTCCAGGATAATCTTATAAAATGCGTTGAAGAATCACACACAGTTATTTTTGATTTGAATAACCGGGAAATAACCTTTATAAATCCTGAATTGAAAGTATACTGGAAGGGCAGTCTGGATCAGTATGTACGGAAAGTGAAAGAGATGGCTCTTGAGCACTTCGAAAAAGAGCTGGCAAAGGCATCTCCGGAGGAAAGGCCATACTACGAGGCAATTTATGAAAATTTAAAGATAGAACTGGAGCAGGACAGCAATGCAGTTGTTTTTCATCCGGACGTGAATATCGAAATTGTTATGACTGATGAAAGTGAATCACTGCTTGGTTATGTTGCAAGGAAATATGAGATATTTGAGAACGGGTTCCTGAGGGAAGAGTTGTGGCTGACAAAAGAGATCCGGTTAAGCAAGGATTTCGATGCTGAGAAGTTCCGTTCATTCATAAACCAGATGGCTTGGGGCGTTATGAGTACCGATCACCAGGCTGCTCATGAATATATTCATCTTATGCAAACCGGACTGGTGCTGAGATCGGTCGAATATCTCGACAACGGTTTATTTTACCGGTCTGAGGTGCTTGATGTTGTTCAAAAAGAAATCCCGCACGATATGTTCTCTCCTCCCGAAGATCACCAGTTGGTCAGATTAAGTGATCTTGGACTTTATGACTGATTCACGGTTCTTTTCAGCCCTTTTTCAATACGACTTTGTAAAAAATTATATCTTTGTAGCTTCAAAAAATGCGGAGCAAACAGATGGATCATATCAGGAATTTTTGCATAATAGCACATATAGATCATGGGAAAAGCACACTGGCTGACAGGTTGCTTGAGATTACCGGCACTGTTTCTGCCCGTGATGCAAGGGAACAGGTGCTTGACAATATGGACCTGGAAAGGGAAAGAGGTATTACCATAAAAAGTCATGCAATACAGATGGAATATGAGCTCGGGGGGAGGAAATATATTCTTAATCTTATAGATACACCTGGCCACGCAGATTTTTCATATGAGGTCTCACGTTCCATAGCCTCCTGTGAAGGTGCACTTGTGGTGATTGATGCTACCCAGGGAATTCAGGCTCAGACTATATCTAACCTTTACCTTGCGGTTGACCACGACCTTGAAATAATTCCTGTTTTAAACAAGATGGATCTGGAAGCAGCAAAACCGGAAGAGGTGAAAGACCAGATAGTTGAACTTGTAGGATGTGACCGGGAAGATATACTGGAAGCAAGTGGTAAAACAGGTATGGGTGTTGACACTATACTTGAGCATATAGTCTCCCGTGTTCCTCCACCTGAAGGAGATATTAACGCTCCTCTGCAGGCACTTATTTTTGATTCAGTATTTGATCCTTTCCGAGGTATTAACGTTCTTTTCAGGATAATGAACGGGAGGATCAGTAAAGGCGACCTGGTAAAGTTCGCATCTACAGGCAGGCAATATAATGCCGATGAAATCGGAATACTTAAACTTAAACAACATCCCAGGGAAGTTTTACAGGCCGGAGATGTGGGATATCTGATATCAGGAATAAAAAGTTCTCGTGAGGTAAAGGTGGGCGACACAATTACACATGTAGAAAGGCCTTGTGAAAAAGCTATTGAGGGCTTCAAAAACGTAAAACCCATGGTGTTTGCAGGGATATATCCTATTGATCCCGATGATTACGAGGAGCTGAGAGGTTCAATAGAAAAACTTCAGCTTAACGATGCCTCACTTTTTTATGAACCCGAATCTTCCATGGCACTTGGCTTTGGATTCCGTTGCGGTTTCCTGGGGTTGCTTCACATGGAAATAATGCAGGAACGGCTTGACAGGGAATTCGATATGGCCGTTATCTCAACTGTTCCAAATGTTTCATACAAAGCCTATACTAAAAGCGGGGAGACCCTGGTGGTAAACAATCCTTATGACCTGCCCGGACCGAACGAGCTTGATTATATTGAGGAACCTTATATTTCAGCACAGGTTATTTCAAAATCTGAATATGTAGGAGCAATAATGAATCTTTGCATTGGCAAAAGAGGCATTTTGAAAAACCAGCATTATCTCACCAGCGACAGGGTGGAGCTCACATTTGAAATGCCCCTGGGTGAAATAGTTTTTGATTTTTATGACCGACTGAAAAGTATATCAAGGGGTTACGCATCCCTTGATTATTACCAGTCAGGTTACAAGCAGGCCAATCTTATAAGACTCGACATCCTTCTGAACGGGGAACCTGTTGATGCCCTGTCAACCCTTATTCACAGGGACAATGCCTATTCTTTCGGCAAGAAAATGTGTGCCAAGTTAAAGGAGCTCATTCCGCGTCAGCAGTTTGATATAGCTATTCAGGCTGCAATTGGGGCGAAAATAATTGCACGTGAAACGGTAAAGGCTTTGCGTAAAGATGTTACAGCCAAGTGTTATGGCGGTGATATAACAAGAAAGAGAAAACTTATCGAAAAGCAGAAAAAAGGGAAAAAGAAAATGCGTCAGGTTGGTAACGTAGAGGTACCCCAGCAGGCGTTCCTTGCTGTTCTGAAGCTTGACTCATAAATTCTATTTGGCACTCTTCGATTTCGGTTCAGGCAAAGCCTGAACATGGAATACAATAAGCGGCTGTCAATATTTAAGTATAAGCCCGATCCGGTCATATCCGGAAAGTGTTCCGTTATCTGTGAAGACAACATTGCCACCTGTTGATACAATTTTTTCTGCAATCTCATCAACAAGATCATCAACAGTGTTAGTGCCATTCACCGGGGGATCAATTTTTACAAATGATCTGCCATCTTCAGAAAGTTTTACAGCCTGATGGTAGCCCTCTTCAACCAGGAGCAACTCCCCGCGTTCCTCATTTGCAAGCCGCCACACCTCTTCCAGTCCGCTTGCAAATTTGTGTGCACTCAGAGCCTTGTTGATCCTTCCGATCATTTTCTCCCGTTCTTCAGCCATTTTTTCCCTTACTACAGGCCATACCAGCTTTGCCAGCTCATGGACAGGTGTGTGATCGTGGTTCCCATCAATGCTTGTCAGGATTATCTTTTTATTGTCAGCTACATTCCGGTATGCGGAGATATTCTTTTCAACTCCCGTCAGAACAAGAGGTTTTGGGTTATTGTGGTGAATGTGAATAAAAGCTTTGTCAACCTGGTTAAAAAACTCCTTCAGTCGCGTCTCTTTAAGTGAAGTAGAAAGTTCAAGGTTAGACCCCCTTGGAATTGGATTTGCAAAAGGGAATCCCCTTTCAGTGACCTCTATCAAAGTGTCCCGGTAGCCTTCGAACAGCCTCACAAACTCTGCACTGAGCGATAGGGTGTAATATGTTATACTCCTGTTCATTGCCCTTATCAGATCTCTTGTGGCAAATGTATCGTCAATAATTACCCTTTCCCTTACAGGGAAAGGAAGCCTTACTATTTTTTCAAAATCATTGTTTACAAAAACAGCAAGTCCGTCAAGATTGAGGCGAACATCCACCGATTCAATATTCTTTTTCAGTTTCTCAAGCAATCCATTCATACTGCGTTTATCAAATTCGGTCAGCAGCCTTTTCTCAGCATTCCTGTAAAGTTTCTTTATTGCAAGTTTGTCTTTGTGATTGTCGGGTGCAGTTCTGCTTGTTGGCAGCAATATGGATACGGAAGGGTATTGACTATGGCCCTGTATTTCCCTGATAAGATCTTTTTTCATAGACGTTAGGTTTTTTGATATGATTTAATAAAAAATCAACCGGACAAAAAGTCAGGCCGGTGTTTTTCAAACAGCTTCAAAAAGCCTGTCATAAGGACTTTAATTGTTACAATGAATTTTTCTTCCTGATTCTAAAGTTAAGCAAATATTTGTCAAAAACCAAAGGGAGAAAGCCGCTGTCTAAATTGAAAATATCATATAAGATTATAAATTTTCTGTAATTTTTCCTTACAGAGGAGATCTATTTACCTCTATCATGTAGTTAAAAATGTCTTATTTTTGCATATTGCAAATTTCATAAAATATTAGATGAACAAAAGAATAACCAGCCTGCAGAACGCAAGGATTAAAAGGGTTGTAAGTCTTCATAAACCGGGTGTGAGGAAGAAGGAGAACCTCACGGTTGTTGAAGGATACAGGGAGATACAAATGGCTGTTACCGGAGGGCATGAAATTGATTCATTGTTTATCTGCCCTGATATAGCAGGTGATGAAACATATCCGGCACTCGATATCCACAAAAAGTCATTTCCTGTCAATGAAGTAAACCGGAGTGTTTACTCTAAAATAGCGTATCGTGAAAATTTTGACGGGATAATAGCCATTATAGCACCCAGCAGGAGGAAGCTCGATGATCTGAAATTGGGAGCCAATCCTCTGATGCTTATGGTCGAATCATGTGAAAAACCCGGTAACATTGGTGCTATGATGAGGACAGCCGATGCTGCAGGTGTTGATGCAGTAATTGTGTGTGATCCGCGTACCGACATTTACAATCCAAATGTCATTAGGGCAAGCCTTGGAAGTGTTTTTACCAACACAGTTGTTGCCTGTAAATCTGAAGAAGCTTTAATGTGGCTGAAAGAGAAGGGTATAAAGATAATTGTAACTGCATTGACCGCTTCGGTACCATACCCCGAACCGGACTACAAAGTACCGGTTGCTTTGGCTGTTGGTTCAGAAGACAAAGGTATAAGCAAAATCTGGACAGATAACTCCGATGAGAATATTATTATTCCCATGCTTGGTCAGGTTGATTCGATGAATATTTCTGTAAGCGCTGCCATAGTACTTTTTGAAGCACTCAGGCAGCGCGGTTTCAGAAAAAGTTAATTTTTATTGGTCGGATTTTGTTATTTTTGCATGTACTTCTCTTTAAAGCGGGGTGTGGCGCAGCCCGGTTAGCGCGCGTCGTTCGGGACGACGAGGCCGCAGGTTCAAATCCTGCCACCCCGACCACAATAAAACGCAATCAGTTAATTAATAATTGGTTGCGTTTTTTAAACTGACCTGATAAAGGCCATCAGCCTGATGGATCACAGGGTGATTCAAATCACCGTTTTATTCGGAACAAAGTATTAATTCCCCCGTTTCTCATAGAGATCAATTTAAATTATCAAAGGGGGAAATTATGAAATCGAAGATTTTGCTCATTTTAATTGCCGCTTCATTTATCCTTGCAACCCAGTCATGTAACGTCCATCCGGTTTGCGCTGCATATGCTTCGGCTGAAGAGACTGAAGAGCAGAAGGAAAATGTCTGAACTGAAATTGAGGTTTTTTGTTTCTATTGCCGTTATTTGGATTGATCGCTTCAATTGAGCTATGATCATACAGAAGAGAAGTATATACTTTTTTGACCAATCGGGCTTCCCCCAATCTTATACACTTTCGGTACCCCCGTGTTGTCCGCTTTGCTGCCGGTGAATATATATATTGAAAAGAGCTTTTATCCCCTTCGGCTCACCGATTATTGTTACTATATCCTTTTCCCGTAAAACAGTATCACCCCTTGGAGTGAATATCTGATCTTTTCTCTGAATAATTGCAACCAGAACATCAACAGGCAGCCTGATATCCTTTAGTGCTTTGTTGAAAAATTCTTCGGTTGCCGTTCCTTTTTCCAGGTGGAGGGTTATATACCTGTCATTGTGGAGGAGGTATTCTTTTATTTCGCGATGGTTTTTTAGTGCAGTAATATTTTCAACAAAATTTTCCCGTTCAACAATATCGATAAGTCTTGATAGAAGTCTCAGTTGTTGTTTGGGATCGTCGCTCCTGCTGAGAAGGAAGAAAAAGACCCTTATATTGTCCTCAGATGATATCTCTCCTTTCATTACCGGCTTTCTTACCCCCTTGTCTGACAGAACCACGTGAAGCATTGGCTGGTCAATTTTTTCCGTTTTCGCATGCAGAATTGACACCCTTGGTACCACCAGCGCCGGGTCTATTGCGGTGACAGAAAGAAATTCCTGCTTAAGCTCACCCTTATCAACACTTCCAAGATCCTGGGCAAACTTTTTGGTTACGTCTGTTACAAGTGATTTGAATGAAACCCTTTTGCGCCCCAGGTCGGTGACCCTCGACTGGACAATCATTTCACCGAAAGGATCTCCATCACGAAGTCCTTTGTCTTTTAGTATGTGGAGGAATTCATTTTCAAGCGCCTTGTGTTCTTTTTGTCCCAGTAAAGCAAACCAATGGTAAATAGCACCTTCACGCTTTGTGTATTTACGTGCATACTGTCTGTACCAAATTATACCAAGCCCCCCTATGCCCATAATTGTCAGTCCTGCCGACCACCCCATGTAAATGATAAGGAAAAATGAGCTTAATATTCCGAATATTTGCATCCATGGGTAGAAAGGAGAGTGGTAGCCGGGATCGTATGTTTCGATACGGCTGTTTCTCATGACAATTACCGATGCATTGATCAGCATGAATATCATCAGCTGAAAACTGCTGGCAAGTTTTGCTATTTCCCTTTCACTTACAAAAAGTATAACCAGTATAAGAATGGCTGAGGTGATAATAATTGATACAAAAGGTGTATTAAACCTGCCTATCCTGGCAAGCTCCCCGGGCAGCAGCCTGTCTCTTGCCATCGCAAGCGGATAACGGGAAGCAGTCATTAATCCGGCATTTCCCGTAGATGCAAATGCAGTTACTGCAGCTACCACAATCAGTATTGTACCTGCAACGGGGGGTATAACATTAAACACCCTTTCCGAAGCAGATGAGGCAGGTGCAAGATCGTTCCAGAACTGGTCGGGAGGGATTACAGCGGTCATAACAAAAACTCCCAGAACATATATAACTGTTGTTATAGCAAGTGAAAGGATCATCCCCATGGGAATGTTCCTTTCAGGGTTACGGATCTCCTCGGACATGCTTACTATTTTAGTAAGTCCCAGGTATGAAACAAAAACCAGTCCCGCAGTCGATATCAGCCCCTCAAACCCTTCAGGTAAAAACGGGGAGAAATTCCCCATGTATTCATTGCTTTTTCCGGTGAAGAATATTTCCCTGAAGCCTTCTGCAATAAAAGAACCAAGTATTATAATTATTATCAGAACGAATATTTTCTGTATCCCGGAAGCTTTCTTCACTCCAAGAATGTTCATAATCATGAATATCACCCCGAAAGTGACAGCTGTAAACTTTACCGGTATTTCAAAAAAGAGGGTGGCATATGCCCCGATACCGACAAGGGCAAAGGATGTTTTCATTACAAGCGCCAGGTATGTGCCAATACCTCCGATTGTGCCGAAGAGGGGACCCAAACTCCTGTCAATAAAAAAATAGTCACCACCTGCCCTGGGAGTAGCACTTGCCAGCTCAGACATACTGAACATCGCAGGCAGTATCAGAACTGCAGCTATCAGATAACTCAGGAAAACCGCAGGTCCGGCTTGATGTGCTGCAATTCCGGGTAAAAGGAATAATCCTGAACTGATCATTGCCCCTGTGCTTATGGCAATGATGTCGGCCAGGCTCAGTTCCTTCTTCAGTTTTACTTTTTTCTTCATACCCATTATATAAAGATATTACAAAAATGAGTATTATTCTTTAGTTTCCCTGTGAATATACTTGCTAAATAGTGTTTCTATACCCTCAGGCTTACCTATGAAAGTTACTATATCGTCTTTTTCAAGTGCAGTATTACCATCAGGGCAGAATATATGATCTTCTCTTTGTATCAGAGCAAGCAATACTCCCTGCGGGAAATCAATTTCCTTTATAGTTTTTCCTATAAGCTCTTCCTGCGGAGTGCCTTCCGAGAGGTGCATCGAGATGTATCTGTCGTTGTGGAGGAGGTATTCCTTTATCTCCCTGGGATTTTCAAGAGTTGTAATTGTTCTGATAAAATTTTTCCTTTCGACCACATCCATAAGCCTTGACAGCATTCTTAGTTGCTGGCGCGGATAATCACTTTTGCTAAGCATAAAGAAGAAAACCCTTGTATGGGTTTCTGATTTTGCTTCTCCCTTTACAACCGGGGTTTTTACACCAGCATCTGAAATGACAATATGAAGTGAAGGACATTCAATATTGTCCACTTTGCCGTAAAGGATGGAAACAGATGGTATTGACAAAGCCGGATCAATGCTGGTAACTTCCATAAACTCAGTTTTCAGTGCGGTTTTGTCTAATATAATGTCAAGATCTTTTTCAAACTGTCTGACCACATCTTTAACCAGATTTTCAAAAGATATATTTTTTTCCCTGAGCCTTGTAATCCTTGACCTGACAACCATCTCATCAAACGGGTCACCTTCGCGCAGTCCTTTATCCTTGAGTATATGAAAAAACTCACCTTCCAGCTCTTTACGCTGGTTTTTGCCAAGATGGGCAAACCAGTGATATATGGCACCTCCTGCAGAAACACGTTTTCTGACATAGTTCCGGTACCAGACAAGAGCTATTGTTATTATTCCAGCACTGAAAAGTACAGCGCCCCAACCCAGGAATATGAACAGAATAAGTGAGCTCATAATTCCGAATATCTGCATCCAGGGGTAGAAGGGTGATAGATATCCCGGATCGTATGTTTCGATTTTGCTGCTTCGCATAACAATGACAGCAAGGTTCATCAGTATGAAAATTACAAGCTGGAAGCTGCTTGCAAATCGGGCGATCTCCTTTTCGCCGACAAAGATTATTATTAATATTATAATTGCTGTTGTTATTAATATTGGGAAAAAGGGGGTATTAAACCTGCTGAGAATTGAGAGGAGTGAGGGGAACTTTTTGTCTCTTGCCATTGCAAGCGGATAACGGGAAGCTGTCATAAGACCCGCATTTCCGGTTGATGCAAATGCTGCTACTGCTGCAATTATTATCATCAGTGCGCCGGTACCGGGTGGTATTACGGAGAAAACCTTTTCAGCAGCACTGGACACAGGTGCCAGGTCGCCCCATAACTTTTCAGGCGGGAGAACTCCTACAATTATAAAAACACCCGCAACATAAATAATGGTAGTTATTAAAAGTGAAATTCCCATCCCCAGGGGGATATTGCGTTCAGGTCTCTGTATCTCTTCCGACATGCTTGCAATTTTTGTCAGTCCCAGAAACGAGACAAATACAAGCCCTGCAGTAGAAATTAATCCCTCAAAACCGTGTGGCAGGAAAGGTGTGTAATTTTGCCTGTAGTTTGTTGCAGGGGTAAAAAATAATTCCCTGAAACCTTCCATGAGAAAGAAGAAGAGAACAATCACAAGCACAAATACAAACAATTTCTGCACACCTGAAGCCTTTTTGGCTCCCAGGATATTCATTATCATAAATATTCCGGTAAATGCCAGTGCAGTAAGCTTTATCGGTATATCATAAAATATTTCCACATAGGCACCGATTCCAACAAGGGCAAATGCTGATTTCAGCACAAGTGCAAAATAAGTTCCGAACCCGCCAATAGTCCCCATGAGCGGACCAAGACTCCGGTCTATAAAGTAGTAGTCTCCCCCGGCTCTCGGAATAGCTGTTGCAAGTTCCGCCATGCTGAACATTGCAGGCATTATTAGTATGGCTGCAAGAAGGTAACTCAGAAATACGGCAGGGCCTGCTTCATGTGCTGCAATTCCCGGTAGCAGGA
>SLCF01000068.1 GCA_007125955.1 Bacteroidales bacterium
TAAAAATACCAGCTACCCTCCATCCCGGAGAAGAAGGAATGTGGAGGGAAGTGTTTATGTGAGGTTTATAGTAAATACAAACGGCAGTGTATCGGATGTAACAGTAATGAGAAGCCTGGATTCCATACTTGATCAGGAAGCGATCCGCATCGTGGAATCATCCCCGAGATGGATTCCGGGTATACATGAAGGAAGTCCGGTACGTGTTGTGCTTACTTTCCCTGTTAATTTTTCAAGAAGATAACCTGTGGCCTTTTTTCATAGTTTTTTGAACGCATATGATAAGCACTGCCACTCAATGAATTTTTCACAGCCCTGCAAATATTTGAAACAACATACACTGTTTGATCGTAGCAGTAAATATTCATCTGTATTTATAATTAGCCCGGTAGTAGATAAAAAATGGATCATTAATTGTTAAGCACTTGACTCAAAGCTTTTTTTGACATAAATTTGTAAAGAGAGAGTTGAACAGTTCAACTGAATAAATAACTCAAAATGGTTAAAATGAAATACACAGGTTTATTAATCATCCTTTTGCTCGTTCTATCCGGCTGCTCTTCTTCACGGCACCTGCAAAGGGGAAACTACGACACAGCGATTGAAAAATCGGTTCAAAAACTCCGCAGGAATCCGAACAATGTTGATGAGATCCGGGTGCTTGACCAGGCATACAATATTGCAAACGAGC
Source organism: Bacteroidales bacterium (assembly GCA_007125955.1). GTDB lineage: Bacteria > Bacteroidota > Bacteroidia > Bacteroidales > PUMT01 > PUMT01. The sequence continues at coordinate 692 of SLCF01000068.1, forward strand.
AAAACCTCGAAAGGATAAGATTCCTGGAAAGGGAGAACAATCCACGCAATACTGATGAGATAATGCGGCTGTATACAAGAATGAAAAACAGGCAAACACTGGTGAGGACGGTTCTTCCCCTTCAGCTGCCTGACCGTACTATTGACTATCAGTATGTTGATTACGACGAAGCAATAATTGAAGCCAAACAGGGAGCTGCCTTATATTACTATGATAATGCAATTAGACTGATGGAGCTGAATGAAAAGGAATCATACCGTCAGGCTTTCTACGAGCTTCAGAGAGTAGATGAATACATTGGGAACTACAGAGATACAGACCTGCTGATGAGGGAAGCATACGAAAAAGGGTTAAGCCGGGCTCTGGTAGTAGTTGAAAACCATTCCCACCTGAATCTGCCTCCTGATTTCAAAAATAATCTCTTAAAGGCTGATCCCCGGGGCTTAAACACGGAATGGGTTGAATATCATTTCCGTGATCTGGATGAAACAGTTGACTTTGATTACTTCTTAGTCGTCAATCTCAGGATGATAAACGTTTCTCCAAATGAAACCCTGCAAAAAGACCAGATGGTGAAAAAGGAGATTGAAGACGGATTTGATTACCTTCTCGATGAGAATGGCAATGTTATGAAAGACTCTCTCGGAAACGACATAAGAATGCCCAGGTATAAAGAGCTTGTTTGTACCGTAATAGAAACTGTCCAAATCAAAGAGGCTGTTATAGAGGGCGATATAGAAATCTATTCCGAAGAGCCGCGTATGCTTGTAAAAAGGGAGCCCATAGGTGCAAAGAGCCTTTTTGAACACAGCTCAGGAAGGGCTGTAGGCGACGTGGAGGCTCTTGATGAAGATTTAAAGAAAATTGTGTCGGTTGATCCGCTTCCTTTTCCTGATGATATTGAAATGGTGTTCAAGACAGCTGAAACCTTAAGAGGGTCAATAGCACGTGCTATCAGAAGCAACAGGAGATACATCAGATGATCTCCTGTACCGGCTGCATATGGTCATGGTTATTAAAATGATTATCTTTGCACTCCTTTTGAGTATTCATTAAGAAGAATCGTTTTATAACACATGCAGAAACCTTATATATCCAGGGTTAAACAGGAAACGGCGGTTTTGGTGGGAATTGCAAACAAAAAGCAGCCGGTAAGGGAAGTTGAAGAGTATCTTGACGAACTGGCATTCCTGACAGAAACGGCCGGAGGTGTTCCCTGTGAAAGATTCATACAAAAAATTGAAACCCCAAATCCAAAAACTTATTTAGGAAGCGGTAAACTTTCTGAAATAAAGGAATATATCATTGAGAACCAGATTGATGCATTGATTTTTGATGATGACCTGACGCCCACCCAGTTCCGGAATATTGAGAAATTTATTGAATGTAAGGTGCTTGACCGCACAAATCTTATCCTTGACATTTTTGCGAGAAGGGCTAAAACTTCTTACGCCAAAACACAGGTTGAGCTTGCACAATATGAATACCTTCTGCCACGCCTGGCCGGACTGTGGACTCACCTTGAAAGACAGCGCGGAGGGATAGGTATGAGAGGACCGGGTGAAACCGAGATAGAAACAGACCGCCGTATAATAAGAGACAAGATTACCAGACTCAAAAAGAAGCTTGAGCAGATAGACAAGCAAAAATCAACCCAGCGCAAACACAGGGGAAAACTTGTGCGCGTTACGCTGGTGGGCTACACCAATGTCGGGAAATCCACCATTATGAACCTGTTGAGCAAATCGGACATATTTGCCGAAAACAAACTTTTCGCCACGCTCGATACAACAGTAAGAAAGGTTATAATAGGCAACCTGCCATTCCTGCTTTCCGATACCGTCGGTTTCATACGTAAGCTCCCCCACCAGCTGGTAGAGTCTTTCAAATCCACCCTCGATGAAGTGAGGGAGGCTGATATCCTTCTACATGTTGTTGATATTTCACATCACAATTTTGAAGAGCAAATAAAAATTGTAAACCAGACACTCGAGGAGATCGGAGCCATTGACAAACCTACTTATATTATCTTTAACAAAATCGATGCTTACAGCCCCGTAAAGAGAGATGAAGATGATCTGACACCCCGCACAAAAGATCAGCTTACGCTTGAGGAGCTCAAGCGTACATGGATGGCGCAAATGGACCACAATGACCGGAACTGCATATTTGTTTCAGCCAAAGAGAGAACAAATATTGACGAGCTTAAAACCCTGCTTTACGATAAAGTATGCGAGATACACAAGAAGCGTTATCCCTACGACGACTTCCTATATTAAGTTTTTATCCAGCATATACCCTGCTATCTGAACTGCATTTGTTGCTGCTCCTTTTCTGAGGTTGTCCGCTACAATCCACATGTTCAGAGAGTTGTCGGCGGACATATCCCTTCTGATCCTGCCTACAAAAACATCGTCCCTGCCTTCTGCAGTTAATGGCATCGGATAAATGTTTTCCTGCGGGTTATCTGTAACAATAACTCCGGGTGAACCGTTGAGCAATTCCCTGACCTTCCCGATCTCAAAATCTTTTTCAAAAGTTACATTCACAGATTCAGAGTGCCCGCCGAGAACAGGTACCCTCACTGCAGTGGATGTTATGGCGATATTTGGGTTCTCGAGTATCTTGCGGGTCTCATTAACCAGCTTCATCTCCTCTTTTGTATACCCGCCTGATGTAAAATCATCGCATTGCGGAATACAGTTCAAGTCGATCGGGAGGCTATATGCCATTTCACCTTTTATACCGGCACGCTCATTATTTAATTGTTCAACTGCTTTAACTCCTGTTCCGGTAACCGACTGGTATGTGGAGACAATTATTCTTTTTATGCCGTATTCCCTGTGAAGCGGGGCTAAAACAAGCACCATCTGGATTGTTGAACAATTGGGATTTGAGATAAGCCGGTGGGAAGCCTTAATTGTGTCTGCATTGATCTCAGGCACTATAAGGGGCACATGTTCCTCCATTCGCCATGCGGAACTGTTGTCAATAACCACACATCCATTTTTACAGAACAACTCAGCCCACTTCCGTGAAACATCACCTCCGGCGGAAAAAAGGGCAATATGAGGCTTCTTTTCAAGTGCTTCGTTCACTGTAACCACTTTCCAGGACTGCTTGTTAAATATTACCTCTTGTCCTGCTGACTTTTCAGATGCAACCGGAACAAGCTCATTCACAGGAAATTTTCTTTCTTCAAGAACTTTCATCATAACCCGGCCAACCATTCCGGTGGCTCCTACAATTGCTAATCTCATAAAGGCAGTTATAATTTAAATTAAGCTACTATTATAATTCCGGTTTAACAGTTAAAATACGATCACAGGTTTAAACCCCGTAAAAAAATTTCTTCCTCTACTTCACGCATGACCTGGAATCGAAAAGATTGATCACAAAAAACATAATATAATTAAAATTAGGTCGTTGAAAAAGTAGAGTGGAATACTCCGACAAAAATAAGCGAAATAATTTTTTAACAAGGGTAAATAACCCGCAAAAAAAATTAAAGGTGTTTATATGGAACCAAAAAAAACCGAAAGAGCTGATCTTGAAAAGAAAAAAGGTATATTCCTTCAGATAGGACTGGTATCGGTGCTGGTTTTTGTTTTGATTGCTTTTGAATGGACAACACGGGAGGTAAGGGAAGGCCCGATGGGTGAAATAGAGCAGGAAGTTGTTGAGGAGGAGATGATACCTGTTACAAGACGGGAAGAAGAGCCCCCGCCACCGCCTGCACCGGAACCTTCAGAAGAGTTTGAAATTGTTGATGACGATGTTGATCTCGATGATGAGTTTTTAATTGAGGACGCCGAAACCAGGTCTGCTGCCAGGGATGATTACAGGATAATGACAGATATCGCAGAGGAGGAAGAAGAGGAAGGTGAAATATTTGTGATGGTGGAAGATATGCCCACATTCCAGGGACAGGATCATGAACATTTCCGCCAGTGGATTGCAGACAACCTTCGTTATCCTCAGAGGGCAGCTGAAGCAGGCATACAGGGAAGAGTAATTGTGGAGTTTGTAGTTGAAGCTGACGGTTCAGTTTCAAATGTGGAAGTATTGAGAGGGGTTGACACTTCGCTCGATCAGGAAGCAGTGCGCGTAATTGAGTCATCGCCCAGATGGGAGCCCGGAGAGCAGAGAGGAGAACCTGTAAGGGTAAGGTTTACGTTCCCGATCAATTTTGTGCTTGAATAAACGATAAATTGCAAACCGATTTTAATCCGGCAGTCATCAGACTGCCGGTTTTTTTGTAATAATTTAAAATATACAATAAAGTTAGAATAATACTGTTTATTAATATTAAAAGCTTACACAGATTAAATAAAAATTGCCAGCAAAAAATTTGATAACCTCAAAAAAATACATAGTTTTGCTATTCGCAATTAATGAACCTAAACCTGTATATAAAATTTAACTTATGGAATTGAAAAAAACCGACAGGGCCAATCTTGAAAAAAGAAAAGGATTGTTCCTGCAAGTTGGGCTGGTAGCTGTGCTGGTTCTTATCCTTATAGCCTTTGAATGGACTACGCAGGAAGTGAGAACCGGACCAATGGGTGAACTTGATGATGTTGTGGTTGAGGAGGAAATCATACCTATCACCAGGCGCGAAGAGCCACCACCGCCTCCACCTCCGGCACCGGAGCCATCGGAGCAATTTGAAATTGTTGATGATGATGTTGATATTGATGACGAATTTGTTATCGAAGATGCCGAGACAAGGACCGTAAGGGATGATTTCCGGATAATGACCACTAATGTTGAAGAGGAGGAAGAAGAAGAACAAATATTCGTGCTTGTTGAAGACATGCCCACATTTCAGGGAGAAGATCACGAATCATTCCGGCTTTGGATTGCTGATAACCTGCGTTACCCCCAAAGAGCAGCAGAAGCAGGTATACAGGGCAGGGTAATAGTAGAGTTTGTGGTTGAAGGAGACGGCTCCATTTCAAATGTAAGTGTTTTGAGGGGTGTTGACACATCACTTGACCAGGAAGCAGTGCGGGTTATTGAATCCTCACCCAGGTGGGAGCCCGGCAGGCAAAGAGGAGAACCTGTAAGGGTGCGTTTCACGTTCCCTATCAATTTTGTTCTGGAATAACCTGTAAATTATTACTATAATGTTATAACCCCGGCCTGAAGCCGGGGTTTTTTTGTTCCTGATATCCCTTTTTAAAATCTGATAAATAAATACTTAAACAGTCGTTAATCCCGTTTTATTAACAAATATGATAAATGTCATGTTGACATAATTGAACTTTTAAAACTATTTACTAAGAACACTTGACATTCAGATAAATTATCATTATCTTATCATGCCTTTTAGTAATAACCAGGTAAAAAACTGAAGCCATGGACCCTAAAAAAAGCGAAAAGGCCGATCTTGAAAGCAAAAAGGGGCTGTTCCTGCAAATAGGGCTTGTTGCAGTGCTTGTTCTTATATTAATTGCTTTCGAATGGACTACAAGGGAAGTCCGTACCGGCGCCATTGGCGAAATTGAAGATGTTGTTGTGGAAGAGGAGATCATTCCCATTACCCGCAGGGAAGAGCCCCCTCCTCCGCCTCCTCCTGCTCCTGTGGAATCTGATGTGTTCGAAATCGTTGATGACGATGTGGAGATAGAAGACGAGTTTGTTATTGAAGATGCCGAAACGAGAGCTGTGAGAGAAGATTTCAGGATCATGACCACAGATATTCAGGAGGAAGAGGAAGAAGAAGGTGAGATCTTCGTAATTGTCGAAGACATGCCTACCTTCCAGGGGCGCGACCACGAGTATTTCAGGGAATGGATTGCCGACAACCTTCGTTATCCGCAAAGGGCTGCTGAAGCCGGAATACAGGGAAGGGTTATCGTGCAGTTCGTGGTGGAACCGGACGGAAGAATTTCCAATGTGGATGTTGTAAGGGGAGTTGACAGGTCGCTTGACGAAGAAGCAGTCCGGGTAATTGAATCATCGCCAACATGGTCACCCGGAAGGCAAAGGGGAGAACCTGTAAGTGTGCGTTTCACCTTCCCGATCAACTTTGTTCTGCAGTAATAACTGCACTGCTTAAAAAAACACCCGCCATTCTTTCCGGGTGGGTGTTTTTTACATATTTCCGAATTTTTTAACCAAACCGAACCGGGTGGCATTATTTATAATCATTTCTGCCCTTGCTTTCTTTCCGTTTAACTGTTTCACTTCTGCCCCGAAAACAGACTCTACCCATTTTATACTGAACGACGATTTTGAACACGGCACCCTATCCGGGTGGTTTAATACAGCTGACTGGTCGAACAGTGACGTTGACCCCATTAACGGAGAAAGGTCGCTTAAACATGAACAGGGCGATGGGATAAGCTACATCCGTCACCCGCTTGAAAATGAAAACATTTTATCCGATACAATATCCTGGCGCTTTTCAATGAAAAACGGGAACTGGATACCATCTGCCAACAACAAATTCTGGTTCTTTCTCTATTCTGATGAAGAAGATATTGCAACAGGACAGGTAAACGGATATGCTGCCGGGGTTAATATGACAGGCAACGACGATTACCTCAAGATATGGGAGGTAACCGACGGATTGCCCGCCAAAACAGTTATCAGCTCAGATTATAAATGGGGTTCCGGCAGTATGCTGGCGATTGAGGTGAAAAGGACACCTGAAGGGGAATGGGA
>SLCF01000117.1 GCA_007125955.1 Bacteroidales bacterium
ATGAAGCGGTAAGAGTTGTGAAATAAGGAACCGCCGTATACGAGAACCGTACGTACGGTGGTGTGAGAGGTCGGAAAATAAAATAGGAGGAAAACTATTTTATTTTCCTCCTACTCGATTGATCTTTAAAAACCGTGTCTTTTGGGTGTGGTAATGTGTGGCGGAGCTTTTCCCGAAAAACATGTGCGTAAAAGAATTCGCGGTGCGCAGAAAAAAAACAACTTTCATGTTACCGGTAAAACGTCTTGATAAAGCAGGGTTTGCAGACAAATACGTTTATTATCAATAATGATTTTAAATAATCTCCGAAATGCTGATATTTTGCGAATCCCGGTGTAAATAACCTTTTTGCATCGTTTGTTATTATTTCAAAAAAAAAATGTTATTAAACATATATATATTGAGAATTTCTATATTTAAGCTTTATTTATATTACAGTTGCATGTTACAACAGCTTTAACAACCTCATTTACTGATAAAACAATCTCAAGTCTATGCGTGTCAAAAGAATTGCAAAAAAAACACCGGAGCTTCCGGAATCTCCCGAAAAGGTCGACCTGACGCTTCTGGATCCGTTGATTGAAAAGTACCGGAACAAAAACGGAATAACAATTCCCGTTCTTCAGGGTGCACAGGATATTTACGGCTATATACCCCGTGAGGTATTTCTCAGGTTATCGGAGGAGCTGGATCTGGAGCTGAGTGATCTGTATGGCGTTGCTACCTTTTATTCACAGTTCAGGCTCGCTCCGGTTGGAAAAATGATCATAAAAGTTTGCCATGGTACTGCCTGTCATGTACAGAATGCCGGCGCTATAACCGATGCTTTGCAGGAGGCTCTTAAAGTTGAGGATGGAGAGACTACCGAAGACGGGCTCTTCACCCTTGAATCTGTTGCATGTCTCGGCTGCTGCTCCCTTGCGCCGGTTATGATGATAGGGGATGAAACCTTCGGTAAGCTAACGGGCAATAATGCCGTTAAGATCATCAAGGAATTAAGGCTCAAGGAAAAAAACTAACAGGAAAAAATATATATCATGGGAAAAACCAAAGTAATAGTCGGCCTTGGCAGTTGCGGTGTTGCAGCCGGAGCCGGCAAGGTTTATGAAAAAATAAAAGCATTGAAAGATGCCGAAAATCTTGATTTCGAGCTTGGGAAGACAAGTTGTGTAGGAATGTGCTATCGCGAACCCCTGGTTGAGATCATAGATGACAGCGGCAATTTTCTTTACGGGGATATTGACGGGGACAAGGCTGTTGAACTTATCAACAAGCACGTTAATAACAACAACCCCGTGAAGGAGTATGTTGTAGTGACAGATCTTTATGATACACCTGACAGAAAGTACCTTGACGGACAGGTGAAAATAGCATTGCGCAACTGCGGAATGATCGACCCTGAAAAAATCGGTGATTATGAATCAAGAGACGGATATGCTGCAGTAAGAAAGATAGTGGAAAACAAAATTCCGCCCGAAAATGTGATAAAAGAGGTTATGGATAGCGGACTGCGAGGAAGGGGCGGGGGAGGCTTCCCAACAGGTTTGAAATGGAATTTTGCGAACAAAAACCAGTCCGGTAAGAAATATATAATCTGCAATGCGGACGAAGGGGATCCCGGAGCATTTATGGACAGGTCGCTTCTGGAAGGCGATCCTCATTCGGTTCTGGAAGGCATGATCATTGCCGGTTATGCTGTGAAGGCCAACGAGGGTATTATTTATTGCCGGGCTGAATACCCGTTAGCACTCAAGAGGCTGGCAATAGCAATTGAACAGGCTGAGGAGAATGGGTACCTTGGAGACAACATATTTGGACTGAAAGGGTTTGATTTTCGCATAATTATAAAAGAGGGTGCCGGAGCTTTTGTATGCGGAGAGGAAACAGCTCTTATAGCATCTGTTGAAGGTAAGAGAGGAATGCCCAGGAAAAGGCCTCCGTTCCCGGCCGAGTCCGGTCTCTGGAAAATGCCGTCAAATATCAATAATGTTGAAACTCTTGCAAACATCCCCTGGATAATAAATAACGGGGCATCCTCCTATGCAAAATACGGAACGGAAAACAGCAAAGGTACGAAAGTGTTTGCACTTGCAGGGAAAATTAACCACGGAGGCCTGGTTGAGGTGCCTATGGGAATAACCATAAAGGATGTTATCTTCAAGCTGGGAGGAGGGATTCCCGGAGGCAAAAGGTTCAAAGCTGTACAGCTTGGCGGGCCATCGGGAGGATGCATACCGGAATACCTTTCTGATACTATTGTGGATTTTGACTCCGTAACGGCTACAGGAGCCATTATGGGATCCGGAGGTATGGTAGTTATGGATGAAACCACCTGTATGGTTGATGTTGCCAAATTCTTCCTCGATTTTACCGGGAAAGAATCCTGCGGCAAATGCACTTTCTGCCGTATAGGAACGAAAAGAATGCTTGAAATACTTACCCGCATAACTGAAGGAGAGGGGGAAAAGGAGGATGTGGAGAAGCTTGAGGAACTGGCTTCTCAGATAATAGACAGCTCTCTTTGCGGTCTCGGACAGACAGCGCCCAACCCCGTACTGACAACATTAAAATATTTCAGGGATGAGTATGAAGCGCACATCAGCCAGAAAAAATGTCCGTCTCTTACCTGTAAAAAACTGCTAACCTATGAAGTGAACAGGGATAACTGTACCGGATGTACAGTTTGTGCCAAGAACTGTCCGGTAGACGCTATAGAGGGAGAAAGGAAAGAGGTTCATTTTATAAAACAGGATATCTGCATTCGTTGCGGTGTTTGTTACAACAAATGCAAATTTGAAGCAATTACCCTATCATAACCCAGTAACCAGTATTATTAAAAAATTTACATTGTTCACATGGAGGAATTAAATATTACATTGAACGGCAAAAACCTTACCGGCAAACCCGGAGAAACAATACTCAGCCTGGCAAAACACAACAATATTGAAATACCCACACTGTGTCACGATTCCCGGCTTGAACCGTTTACTTCCTGCTATCTTTGCGTAGTGGAGGTTGAGGGTGCAAAAGGGCTTCAGCCGGCATGCTCTACCAAAATATCCGAGGGGATGATTGTGCAGACCGATAATGACAAGATAAAAAAGGCTCGTAAAATGGCTCTTGACCTGTTGGTAAGCAATCATTACGCCGACTGTGAAGCGCCCTGCAAACAAACATGCCCTGCAGGGGTTGATGTTCAGGGTTATATTTCACTTATAGAAAAAAATCTTTACAGCGAAGCAGTGGAATTAATAAAACAGGTGAATCCCTTGTCAGCAATCTGCGGCCGGGTTTGCGTAAGGCCTTGTGAGGTTGCCTGCCGCAGAAATCTGCTTGATGAAGAAGCTGCTGTCGGGATTGATTACCTTAAAAGGTTTACATCCGACATTGACCTTGAGTCACCTGAACGCTATGTGCCCAAAGTGGCACCTCCCACCGGCAAAAAGATAGCCATTATTGGTGCCGGTCCCGGCGGACTTTCATGCGGCTGGTTCCTGCAGCAGAAAGGTCACCAGTGCGATATTTTTGAGGCTAACAAGCATCCGGGCGGATGGCTGCGTTACGGTATACCGGAATACAGGCTTCCCAATGACCTGCTGCAAAAAGAAGTTGATGCTGTAACTGAACTGGGAGTGAATATTCATTACAAAAAAAGGCTTGGGAAGAACCTTAGCTACTCTGAACTGAAAGATAAATATGATGCAGTTATACTTACTATCGGTTCTCAAAGGGGCACACTTATAGGATGTAAAGGGGAGGATGCCGCGAATGTTTTCTCGGGTATAGATTTTCTGAGGAACATGGAAATGACCGGTCAGAGATACGACTTCAGTGGAAAGACAGTTGCAGTTGTTGGCGGAGGTAATACTGCAATGGATTGTTGCAGGACTTCCGTAAGGTGCGGTGCCGATAAGGTAATAGTCATTTACCGCCGCACGGAAAAGGAGATGCCTGCAAATCCGATAGAGATACATGAGTCTAAACTGGAAGGGGTGGAGTATATGTTACTTACCAATCCGGTTCTGGTAAACAAGAACGAAAAAGGTGAAGTTAAATCTGTAACCTGTATAAAAATGGAGCTGGGTGAGCCGGATTCTTCAGGAAGACGGAGGCCTGTCCCGATAGAAGGCTCGGAATTTGATGTTGAAGTTGATTATATACTGGCTGCGATAGGGCAGAAAACAGAAGTGGAGTTTCTTGACGACATAAACAGCAATGCTTCGGAAGAACAGCTCAAGTTGAATAAGTGGGGGGATATTGATGCTGATCCCGAAACACTTCAAACAGGAATCGCCGGTGTATTTGCTGCAGGTGACGGTGTTACCGGTCCGGCAACGATAATAGAGGCTGTCCAGCAGGCAAAAATTGCTTCCGGAAGCTGTCACCGCTATCTTAGCGGTGAAAAATCCGGGGTTGAGGAATATGAGTTTATAAGCAAAAAAGAGAATTTCCGGGAGCTGAAGCCCGATGATTTCACAGGCAGGTACCGGAAACAGCTGAGGAATGAAATGCCCACACTGCCCCCGGAAAAGAGGATGAACTTCAATGAAGTGGAGCTGGGATACGAAAATGAAGAGGTGGCAAAAAAAGAGACAGAGAGATGCCTTGAATGCGGCTGTTCCGAATTTTATACATGTGACCTCAAAAAGTACTCAAGCCTTTACAGGGCGGTACAGGACAAGTTTACGGGTGAATTCAAGGAGTACGAGATAGATTTTTCGCACCCTTTTGTGGAAATTGATAATTCAAAATGCATACTCTGCTCCCGATGCATACGGATATGCAACGAGGTTAACGGCGCAAATGCATTAGGTCTGGTTAACAGGGGGTTCGAAACATACGTTGCACCGAGTCTGGGTGACTCGCTGAAAGATACACGCTGTGAATCCTGCGGACTTTGCATTTCTACATGTCCTACAGGTGCGATAGTTGAGAATACGCCGTTCAAGCCCCTTCCAGTAGAGCTCGATACAGCCGGTACTGTTTGCAACTATTGCTCCGTTGGGTGTGAAATTACACTCCATCACAAAAACCGTTTTATTGCCCGGGTAACCGGCAGTAACGGGCAGGTGAACAAAACCGGAAACTTATGCCGGTATGGAAAGTTCGGGTATCATTACATGAATGATCCTTCAAGAATATCAACACCTTTGAAAAAAGTCAACGGGGAGTTCATTGAGATCGGTTTTGATGAGGCTTTTGATATAATGTCAGAAAAGATAAAATCAGTCGAACCGGATCAGAATATGTTTTTCGGCGGAGCAAGGTTGACCAACGAGGAACTTTATCTTGTCCAGAAACTGGCAAGGGCGGGAGCCAAAACAAATAATGTGAGCAGTTTCCATTATCTGGGACGGGGTGACGGCTACGCTGGTGATTCAACTGCAAATACTCCGTTCGATCAAATCGTGAGCGCCTCAAAAATTTACCTTCTCGGATCGGAAATCAACCGTGACAACCCGGTAGCAGGTTTTATGATCAACAACAAGAGAGTCCTTCACAACACGCCTGTTGAGATTGTAACCAACCGGAAAGATAGCAGTATGGCCCATAAAGTTGACAAAAAATGGGAAGTGAAATCCTATTACCATTTTGTAAAGGCACTTAACCATTATTATCTTTCCGGTAACAGGCAGAATGATATGTTCCTGAAAGATAAGTGTGAAGGGTTTGATGAGTACAAAAAAGCGCTTCTTAAGGAAGATTTTAAAAAGCTTTACAGTGATGCCGGTTTTTGTTGTGAGGATTGTTTTGAGATGTTTGCCGATGATTTTAACAAGCAAAAAAACGCCGTAATTCTATTCTCTGAGAAAGAGGTTTCTTCCGAAACAACTGTTGAACTGTTAAATCTTGCAATGATAACCGGAAAGCTCGGAAAAACTTCTATGGGAATTGTGTCACTGAAGGAAAAGAACAATTCACAGGGATTGTTTGACATGGGTGTTCACGATGGTATTGGTCCGGGGCGCAGAAAGCTGAGTGACCGGGATTATTCTGAAACTCTCAAAGAGTTGTGGAAACAGAAAGATCTTCCCTCAGCCGTTAATGATTGTGCTGAATTACTTAAAAAGGGCAAAATAAAGAATCTGTTTATCTTCGGGGAAGACCCTGCAGGATGTGCGCTTGAACCGGAAAAGGTGAAAAAATGGTTTGATGCCGCAGGTTTCGTTGTTGTGCAGGATTATTTCATGACCGAAACCGCAGTTATGGCCGATCTGGTTCTTCCTGCATCCTTGCCTTCGGAAACCGGCGGCAGCTTTACCAACACCCAGGGGGTGATCCAGCAGTTTTCCGGCCATTTTGATGTTTCTGCCGGACTGTCAAACTGCGATCAGCTTGCCGGTCTTCTGGAACGTCTTGGTTCGGGAGATGTAAAAAGCGAAGTATCAGAAATCAGGGATGAGGTCTTTTCACTCCTCGCAAAATCTGCCGGGAAAGAGGAAAAATATTTATTCAGGGTAACCGGAAACAAAAATCAACCAAAAATGTTTATTCATGGGTGTGACAATCTGGTAAAACGTTTTGACAAAGATTTCGAAAAAGCGTTTGAAAATTGATGTTCTGCTGACAATCGCCCGGATCCCGGTGAATATTTTCCAGGTTAAAAAGAGCTAGACAAATGCCATAAAGGAAAAAATATTTAAAAATTAAACAGTGAAGCCATGATGGAATTTAAAACTATTGATGATATTCTGGATTTTGCCATCCAGTCTGAACAGGATGCGGTTGACTTTTATAATGAGCTTGCTGCAAATGCAAAATCATCAGATATGCGTGAGGTTTTTGAACAGTTTGCACGTGAGGAGATAAGTCACAAGGCGAGAATAAAGAAAGTCAAAGAGGAGGGAGTCTTTGAGGTCGAAAAGGAGGAGATAGCCGATCTGCATATAAGCGACTATGTGGTGAATGTCAAGCCTTATCCGGATATGAGCTATCAGGATGCGCTTGTTGTGGCTATGAATAAAGAAAAAGCCGCATTCAAACTTTATATGAAGTTGTCAGAAAGAGCCCCTTCAAAGGATCTCAGTGATCTCTTTATGGCACTTGCAATTGAAGAGTCCAGGCATAAGCTCCGCTTTGAGCTTGAATATGACGAGCATGTGCTGAGAGAAAACTGAAGTAAACTACATACAAGCCGTCAACATATTCCAAAAGTTTAACCGGGAGAATTTAAAAGGGGGTGTCTCAAAAGGACAGCCCCTTTTTTGGGGGAGTGCCGTGCATGGCAGATAGCCGGGTGGTGAACAATTATCCGGCAGTTTGTTTTTACGCTATGGGGTTATTACCACTCCGGGCAGTTCCCATGTATGTTCCCCTCCGTCAACCACAA
>SLCF01000128.1 GCA_007125955.1 Bacteroidales bacterium
AACGGTTGTGAGTCGGTTGATGATGTTATTGTAACCGAAAATACGGAAACACCCCATATATGGATCACACCCGATCCGGAAATGGTGACATGCGAAAACAGTTACGTTACACTGGAAGGCAGCTCAAACACCGAAAATGTGGGTTATTCCTGGACGGGACCCGGAAATATCGACAACCCGTCCAACAACGTGGTAAATGTTGATAGCGGGGGGAGGTATTACCTCACTGTAACTGCAAATGCTACAGGATGCAGCGCAACCCTTTATACCGACGTTGAAGAGGACCGGGACGCACCCCCCATCCCTCCAGCTGAGGACGGATATGCCTGCGAGGGCGGTGAACCGGAAACATTAACCGCCGCCGGAGAGAATATAAGGTGGTACACGAACAGCAACCTGCATCCCGAATACCTGGTGCATGAGGGCAGCAACTACACACCGCCGGTAACACAACCCGGTACATACTACTATTATGTAACACAAACGGGCAGCAACGGGTGCGAGAGTGAATATAAACAGGTTGCATACACGGTAAGAAACCTGCCCGCACAAACGGTAACAACAGATGCGGAAATATGCGAAGGAGCCGCCAACACACAGTTGCATGCTACGGGATCATCCGTGAGGTGGTATGATGAGCCTTATGGAGAGGTACTCTCTGCAGGGGATTATTTTACCCCCGATGCTTCGGTCAGTTCCCCGGGCAGCTATGTTTATTATGCCACACAAACCGACAGTCACGGATGTGAAAGCCAGCCGGCGGAGGCAACTTTCACCATAAGGCCGGAACCGTCAGCCCCCGTTGTCAGTCCCACCGAAGCCGAAATATGCAAGGGAGAAGCTTCACCGGTATTCATTGCCCAGGGGGAAAACATCAGATGGTACGGTTCCCCTACAGCTGTCACCCCGCTCTATTCAGGAAATGAATACATCCCTTCAGCCACAAGCACGGGCAGCCATACCTACCATGTATCGCAGACAAGCAGCTATGGATGTGAAAGCGAAAGAAGCACCGCTACTTTAACCATACATGACCTGCCGCAAAAATTCGATATCACCGGGGGAGGAACATTCTGCGAAGGAGATGAGGGGGTTGAGATAGGACTTGACGGCTCAACAGACGGGGTTGAATATACTCTCTGGCTTGACGGTTCAACTGTAACGGGAAGTGAAACGGGTACCGGCGGTGCAATAAGCTTCGGTTTAAAAGAAACACCGGGAAGTTACACTGTTACCTCTGTCAACGCCAACGGTTGTGAAACCGGAATGAACGGTTCCGTAACTGTTGCAATGACCCTGCTTCCGGGCAAACCGGAAACGGTAACGGGTTTATCAACCGTATGCCAGGGAAGCATTGACATACTTTTCGAAACGGCTCCCGTCGAAAACGCCTCATCTTATGTCTGGACACTCCCGGACGGGGCGTACATCTCTTCAGGCAACGGTACAAGGTCCGTCCATGTGGATTTCTCCCCGACAGCACAAAGCGGTCCGCTAAAAGTGCGTGCAGCAAATTCCTGCGGACAGGGACCGGTATCGGACGACCACTACATAACAGTGGAAAAGCTGCCCGGCGAAGCAGGCAGTATAATTTCCAGCCCGGGCAACGAAAATGTTTGCAGGGGCGATACCGGAGTGATCTATGAAGTTGATGAGATACCTGATGCAACCGGCTATGAGTGGATACTGCCCCCTGGTGCGGAAATTGTGCAGGGTGAAGGTACCAGGACAATAAGGGTTAATTTTGCAAACGATGCTGCAACAGGAGACCAGACAATAATAGTAAGGGGAGTGAACGACTGCGGCGAAGGCACTTTCTCTCCGCCGTTCACGGTGGTTGTTGATGCACCGCCTTCCGTTAATACGGGAGCCGACATGAATATATGCGGCAGCGAAATAACACTGAACGGCAGCGAGATACCTGCAGGGGCAACGGCAAACTGGGAGACCGTTCAGGGATATGCAAGCTTTTCCGCAACAGATATTCACAACCCGGAACTTTCGGAAGTTGCAATGGGGGAAAACAGTTTTGTATACTCAATTAGTCAAAATGCCTGCACTGCCACGGATACGGTAAAAGTGACCAACAACAAGCTGTTGGTGGATGCAGGGGAAGACAGGATAATCTGTTCGGAGGAGATAAACCTTTCCGGCTCACCGCTTCCGGAGGGAACAACAGGGTTATGGAGCGTAGCGGAGGGTTCCGCATCATTCTCGGAAGCAAACAGGCCAGGAACAGAAGCATACAACTTCGGTGAGAACGACAACAAGCTATACTGGACGGTAACGAAAAACGGATGTGAATCAACTGATTCCGTGATAATAACCAATCACCGCCCCGACCCGGTATATGCAGGACAGGACCAGATAAGCTGCAACGGAGAAGCGTGGATGAATGCTGAGGCTCCTTCTGCCGGACAGGGAGAGTGGGCGGTAATTACGGGTGGCGGTCTGTTTGATGACAGGAACGATCCCGGAACAAGAGTACACAATCTCGATCCGGGCAACAACAAGCTTGCATGGACGGTGACAAATCACAGTTGCTCTCTTTCCGATACGGTAATGGTAAATAATCTCGAAGCCATTTACAGTGCCGGCCATGATCAGTTCCTTTGTGAATCACGCACCACACTGGAAGCCGATCCCCTGCCCGGCGGGTTTTCCGGTGAGTGGTCGGTTTACAGGGGGTCCGCGCTGTTTATGGATAACAGCAGCCACAATACCCAGGTTAGCGGACTGGCACGGGGGGAGAACCAGTTGGTATGGACGGTAAGCAACGAAACCTGCACATACAGGGACACCCTACTGCTTGTAAACAATATGCCGACACCCGCCTATGCCGGGCCTGACCAGGAGATAACCGTCAACGAGGTGCAGCTGGAAGCGAACGATCCGGATATTGGCACCGGTAAATGGTCAATAATAAGCGGCGGAGGTACTTTTGACGATGATGAGCTGAACACAGCCTATGTAACTGATCTGGTGCCGGGAACAAATACTTTCCGCTGGACAATAAGTCACGAAAACTGCGAATCAACAAGCGATGTTGCAATTGAAAACGGCAGCATTGAATCGGTCTATGCCGGCGAGGATCAAATTCTCTGCGAGGATGAAACAAACCTTAACGCAGCAGAGCCCTCTTTCGGTTTTGGTGTGTGGACTGTACAGCAGGGTTCGGCGTCTTTTGAAGACAACACGAGGGGGGATACACCTGTAACAAATCTTGCCACCGGAACTAATATTCTAAGGTGGAGCGTTTCAGCAGGTGCAACCGAGTATTACGATACCGTAATAATTGTAAACAACAAGCCAACCGCGGCAAATGCGGGTCCTGACAGGGCAATATGCTCCGATTCATTTACAATGGCCGGGAACATGCCGGTAATCGGAACGGGAATATGGACACTTGAGGGAGGTTCGGCCGACATAGAGGATATTGAACTTTATAATACCGGTGTTGAAAACCTGGCAAAAGGGAACAATATTTTCAGGTGGACAATTACAAATGAAAGCTGTGTATTATCCGATGCAGTGATCATCTCCAACGACCTGCCCACGGAAGCCGATGCCGGCCCGGACCAGGAAAGCTGCTCCGGCACTGCAGAGCTTTACCCCAACACCCCGAGCATCGGCACGGGCGAGTGGAGTGTTATAAGCGGGTCGGGGCAATTTGAAGACAATTTTGTTTACGGCCTTGCAAACGGGGAAAACCACCTGCGTTATACGATCAGGAACAACCAGTGCACCTCCTCGGATGATTTGGTTGTCACAAGTAACAAGCCGACAGAGGCGAATGCCGGATTCGACGTCAATGTATGCAGCGACCATGTTCAGTTGTCCGCCAGTACTCCCAACACGGGAATAGGTGAAACGGGGGAGTGGACGGTAATAAACGGTTCCGGCACTTTCGACGACATAACTTCCGCCGGAGCCTTTGTTACCGACCTGGCACCCGGGAAAAATGTTTTCAGGTGGACAATTTACAACGAGGGATGCGTAAGTTACGATGAGATAGAGGTTAGCTATGATTTTATAGAAGCGGATGCAGGTTGGGATATCACCACATGCGAACCTGAAGTGATACTGAATGCAAACAATCCGGGTGACGGCAACGGTCAATGGAGTGTTGTGGGAGGCTCCGGATCGGCCAGGTTTGAGAACCCCAACAATCCCAACACAAGGGTAAGCAGTCTGGACAAGGGAACCAACATTCTGCGCTGGACTATTACCAACAACTTATGCGTGTCGTTTGATGAAATAAACGTTGTCAACAACAGTCCGAGCGACGCCTTTGCCGGTTCAAACAGTTCGGTCTGTTCCGATGAAACGACACTTGCCGCAAGGAACCCTCTTGTCGGCACAGGTACATGGTCGGTTATAAACGGTTCGGGCAATTTTGAAAATGAGAACTCACCAGGCTCTGCGGTAAACAACATGAGCCCGGGCTCGAACACCTACAGGTGGACAGTAAGCCATGAAGGATGCACCAGCACCGATGAGGTGGTAATAAACAACGACCAGCCGATTGACACACATGCGGGGAACGAACAGGTGCTGTGTGAAGATTCGGCACAGCTTACGGCCAACCTGCCTCAGCTGGGAGAAGGTGTGTGGAGTATAATAAAGGGCTCGGGTGTAATTGATGACCCATACTCCAATGAGACAACAATAAGCGGACTGGCACCTGACGAAAATATTCTGAGATGGACGGTAACCGAGGGACAATGCTCTGAACAGAGTGAAGTGAGGATTGTGAACAACAAGCCTACCACAGCTCAGTCCGGCTCTGACAGGACAATATGTGAGGATAACGCTGTACTTGACGGTAACATGCCGCTGCAGGGCACCGGCACGTGGAGCGTGATAAGCGGCTCGGGCGACTTTGATGATGAAGAGTACCACACCGCAAGGGTAACCAACCTGTCGCGGGGGAAAAATGTCTTAAGGTGGACTATTACCAAAGAAAACTGCACGTCAACAGATGATGTTTCAATACAAAACGATATGCCTACTGTGCCCGACGCAGGAAGTGATATTGCCATATGCGGTGATTCGGCGGAGCTCAATGCAACAAACCCGGTTTACGGCACGGGGGAATGGATAATTATGAGCGGCTCGGGACAATTTGAAGACAAAAACAGGTACAATACTTCGGTAACCTTGCTGGGACAGGGAACTAACGTTTTGAGATGGAGGATCACCAACAACAACTGCTCATTGTCGGATGAGATTGCCATTACAAACAATATGACGGATGTTTATGCAGGGCCCGACCAGGTTGTTTACGAGAATACCGCGCAGCTTTCAGGCAACGAGCCCCCAAGGGGCACAGCCAGCTGGTCGCTTTACGCCGGGAACGGTGAAATAGAAGACCCCTACTCCCCCGATACATGGGTGTCAGGACTTTCGGAGGGAACGAACACATTTTTATGGTCTGTCGACATTGACGGCTGTGTATCTTCAGATGAAGTGCAGATATCATACTTCAGGATGCCAAGCGCCTCATTCACTGTAAGCAGTGATAACGGGTGCCCTCCCCTTGATGTACGCTTTACGAAAACATCGGCAGACAGCTACCCGTTCAGGTGGGAGTTTGGCGACGGAAATATCTCCCTTGAAGAGAACCCCGTGCATACATACGGGGAGTCGGGCAGTTATATATCGAAACTCGTTGTAACAGGACCCGACGGTGAAGAGATAAAATCTGAACGGATAATAACTGTGCATCAGCTCCCGGAAGCAATTTTCCAGCTGACACCTACAGAGATTTACATACCCGATGACGAGCTGGTATGTTACAACTACTCAACCAATGCATCGTCGTATCTGTGGGATTTCGGTGACGGCAGCACAAGCGCGGAATTCAGTCCGGCCCACATTTACGAAAGGGAAGGGGAATACAAGGTCAGCCTTAAAGTCTGGTCAGCCGAAAACTGCGTTGATTCAACAACATATGCGGAAACAATAAATGTTACAAGAAAGACAAGGATGAGGTTCCCATCGGCTTTCAAGCCTAACCTGCACGGACCGGGTGACGGGAGGTACAATCCGAACGATCTGAACAATGAAGTGTTCTATCCCATAATACTCAACGGTGAAATAGAGGATTACAAAATGGAAATATACAACCGCTGGGGAGTGCTCATCTTTGAGTCAACCGATCTGGAGATCGGTTGGGACGGGTATCACAAGGGTAAACTCTGCTCTGAGGATGTTTATATCTACAGGGTGAGCGGTGTATACAACAACGGCGAAAAGTTTAACGAAACCGGGGACTTCCTGCTGATGAGGCAGTAATTTTTAGAATTATAATGTATAATATGATCTTTACTTAATAAGATGAAAACAAAGACATTGCTTTTAATCTTTTTAGTGTTTTTCAGCTGGAAAAATGCCGGCGGTCAGGATCCGCAGTTTTCGCAATTTTACGCGGCTCCTCTCTATATGGGACCTTCTTTTGCAGGTTCTGCCAACATGGGAAGACTGATTTTAAACTACAGAGACCAGTGGCCGAAGTTGTCAGGCCGGTTTCTTACCTATGCCGTTTCATACGACCAGTTTATTCCATCAATAAACAGCGGGGCGGGAATAATGATACTGCATGACAATTCCGGCGGCGGTAAACTGACAACCACCAGGGCAGGGCTTAATTACTCCTACAGGATACAGGCATCCAGGAACCTTTTCATCCAGCCCGGACTGCAAATGTATTACTACCAGAGAAAAATCGACTTCGACAAGCTGACCTTCTCCGACCAGTATTTCGGGGAGACTATACTCCCCGTAAGCCGGGAAACAGCGCCTGAAATGCACAACGGGCATGCAGATTTCACTACTTCACTTCTCGTTTTCACTGATATGTTTTGGATAGGGGCAAGCTTTGACCACCTTATGAGACTGAACACCACCATATCGGAAGATCTCAATTACCTGCCGGTGAGGATCTCACTTTATGGCGGAGTGAGAATAGACCTATACGAGAATATCCTTAGCAGGGAAGAGCAGAATATAACACTGGCATTTAACTTCAAGAACCAGGCAGATATATCCCAGCTTGACCTGGGGGCATACTACTTCAGGGCGCCCTTCAGGGTTGGTTTGTGGTACAGGGGTATCCCGGCCGTATCAAGCGCGACCCATAACGATGCTTTTATCATATCGGCCGGACTTGTACACAACCAGCTTTCTTTCAGCTACAGTTATGACATAACGGTATCAAACCTGATAACCTCTACCGGCGGGGCACATGAGATAGTAATAATGTACAATTTCAACGCCCCTGACATTGGCAGTTTAAGGAACAGGGTGGGTGCAGTTCCCTGTCCGAGTTTTTAGAATATGCTACCGGTGTCCGGTGAAATTGACCGGCAGGTTCCGATCCGGAAACTTTTGTCAGTTTACAAGTATCCTTCTTAAATACATTATTTTGTAAAAAATTATTAATTTTGGGTTTTTAATGAAAATTAATCTTTCGGAATTTTTATTTATATCTATAAATAATTTATATTTGCAATCCATAGTGAAAATATAATTCTAATATGTTGATAACTAAAGTTTTTTAAAATGACAAAAGCAGATATTGTAAATGAAATTTCCAAAAGCACTGGAATAGAAAAGGTTACTGTCCAGAAGACTGTTGAAGCCTTTATGGAAACAGTTAAAGACTCCCTGTCAAAGAACAACAATGTTTACCTTCGTGGATTTGGCAGTTTTATAGTTAAGAAAAGGGCGAAGAAAACCGCCAGGAATATTTCAAAGAATACTACTATCATTATTCCGGAACATTTTATTCCTGCTTTTAAACCTTCAAAATCTTTTGTAAACAAGGTGAAAACTTACGTTAAGTAAATCCTTGAAATTTATTAATTATTCTATATTATTCTCATGCCAAGCGGAAAAAAAAGAAAAAGACATAAAATGGCCACCCACAAGCGCAAAAAGCGTTTGCGGAAGAACCGGCACAAAAAAAGGAAATAGGGTAGCATTTTCATGTTACCTCTTTCCCGCCTTATAATAAACCTAAAGAATCTTTTTCTTTAGGTTTATTATGTTATACCGGTAACATGCTGATGTGATATCCTTGTTACTAAAATATTTAAGGAATTGTGAGTAAAGAATTAATTATTGATGCTGCTTCCTCCGAAATTGTAATTGCCTTATTAGAAAACAAACAGTTAACAGAGTTAAATACCGAAAAAAGCGACGTTCAGTTTACTGTAGGCAGCATTTACCTGGGAAGGGTGAAAAAGATAATGCCCGGCCTCAATGCTGCATTTGTTGATATCGGCTATGAGAAGGATGCTTTTTTACATTATCTGGATCTGGGTCCCCAGTTCCGCACCCTTTACAAGACCATTCAGCAAATGCAGAACAAGAAGGGGAAGACTCCCTACCTTCCCCGCATAAAGCCTGACCCCGACATTGAAAAGGACGGGAAAATTTCAGATGTTTTATCGCCGGGACAGCTTGTTTTGGTTCAGATAACCAAGGAGCCTATTTCAACTAAAGGTCCGCGGTTAAGCTGCGAAATCTCCATTGCCGGAAGGAATATTGTACTTATCCCCTTTTCAGACAAGGTTTCGGTTTCACAAAAATTAAGCTCCGGCGAGGAACGGGTCAGGCTTAAGCGCCTCCTTCAAAGCATCAAGCCAAGAAATTACGGGGTTATTGTCCGGACTATTGCTGAAGGGCGCAAAGTAGCCCTGCTGGACAGTGAGCTGAAAAATCTTGTAAAAAAGTGGGAAGCAGTTTACGAAAGGATAAGAGGCGCCTCAAAGCCACGAATGGTGTTCCAGGAGCTCGACCGTACCTCAGCCATCCTGCGCGATATGCTGAATGTCTCTTTTAACAATATCTATGTTAACGACGAAGTGATCTATCGGGACATGAAGGAGTATATAAACTCCATTGCCCCTGAAAAGGAAAAGATCGTAAAGTTGTATTCGGGCAAAGCGCCCATATTTGACCACTTTGGTGTTGAAAAGCAGATAAAGGCTCTCTTCGGAAAGACCGTATCGTGCAAAAACGGGGCATACCTCATAATTGAGCATACGGAGGCTCTTCATGTAATAGACGTAAACAGCGGAAACCGTTTCAAAAAAAGTGATGACCAGGAAGCCACGGCACTTGAAGTAAATCTTATTGCCGCACAGGAAATTGCAAGGCAGCTTCGACTCCGGGATATGGGAGGGATTATTGTAGTGGATTTCATTGACCTTCATTCGGAACAGAACAAGCAACAGCTGTTCGAAAAAATGAAAGAGGCAATGGGTTATGACCGCACCAAGCATAACATACTGCCTTTAAGCAAATTCGGACTGATGCAGATTACCCGTCAAAGGGTCAGACAGGAGATGAACATCAAAACAATGGAAAAATGCCCGTCATGCGGCGGCAGCGGAGAGATCAGTCCGAGTATACTGGTAGTGGAAAAAATAGAAAACGATCTGGATGCAATAATTGAAACTCATAAGCCGCGCAAGGTGCTGATCAGGGTTCATCCATTTGTTGACGCATATCTTAAAAAGGGTTTATGGTCAATAAGGAGAAGATGGGCATTGAAAAAAAGACGCATTATAAAAGTCATGCCGGTTGAATCATATCCATTGACCGGATACCGTTTTTTCAACGAAAACGGGGAAGAGCTATCTGCGGATTAGCACTTGTCAGGATCTGCATATAAGTTCGTCAATATTGTTACGTTTATATTGTTATAATAGCAAAACGGAAATAATGACTTTAAAAAGATCGACTGCATTACTTTTATTGTGCCTGATGCCCGTATTTTCAGGCTTTAGCCAGATACTTGAGCCGGTTACCTGGGATTTTGAAATGGAGGAGGTATCTGACAGTGAGGTGAAGCTCATATTCACGGCAACAATAGACGACACCTGGTACCTTTACTCTACCGATGTGCCACCTGGCGGACCTGTACCAACCACTTTCAGCTTTGCGGAATCATCCCATTTTGAACTGGAGGGTGACATAAATCCGGAAACAGAATCTGAAAGGAAATTCGACCCTACATTCAACATGGAACTGGACCTTTTCAGTGAAAAAGCTGTATTTTCCCAATACGTTTCTGTCCTGTCTGACGAACAGTTTTTTCTGGAAGGTTATGTGGAATTTATGAGTTGTGATGACAGCCGTTGCATGCCTCCCCAGCAGGTTGAATTCCGGTTCGGTATAAATTCTGAAAGCGGAGCTGCAGTTGAAACAGCTCCCGCTGATACTGTGCCTGCTCCAGCCACCGGCCGTTCAATCTGGATATTCTTTTTTGTTGCATTTCTTGGAGGACTGGCAGGGTTGCTTACACCATGCGTTTTCCCGCTGATACCAATGACAGTTTCATACTTTATGCAGAAAGAGTCGAACAGGATCAACTCCGTTATAAATGCACTTGTTTTCGGGTTTTCCATAATAGCGATCTATACAGGATTAGGTCTGCTGGTCTCTCTGACAAGTGTCGGGGCCGGTTTCACCGGAGCACTGATATCTCACTGGCTGCCCAACGCCATATTCTTTATTCTGTTCATTCTTTTTGCAGCTTCATTTTTCGGAATGTTCGAGCTGACACTTCCGGGCAGCCTGGCTACCAAAACAGACAAAAAAGCTGACAGGGGAGGGTTCGCCGGCTCCTTTTTCATGGCACTTACCCTTGTGATTGTATCCCTTTCGTGCGTAGGGCCTATTGTCGGGGCTATACTTGTACAAGCTGCATCGGGTGCGGGTTCCGAACCGATAGTTGGAATGCTTGGCTTTTCAATAGCTTTTGCACTCCCTTTCACACTGCTTGCCATTTTCCCTTCTTACCTCAACAAACTGCCCAAGTCGGGCAGTTGGCTCAATTCGGTCAAAATAGTTCTCGGTTTCATAGTTCTTGCCTTCAGTCTGAGGTTCCTCTCGATAATAGACCAGGGCTATCATCTCGGCATACTAGGCAGGGAAATTTTTATAGCAATATGGATAGTAATTTTCACACTGCTGGGATTTTACCTTCTCGGAAAGATCAGGTTTTCAAATGACAGCAAGCTGGAGCATGTGGGGGTGCCGAGATTTTTCCTTGCCATAGCAGCCTTCACATTTGTGGTTTACCTGATTCCCGGAATGTTCGGAGCTCCCCTGAAGTCAATTTCATCAATTCTCCCTCCTGAACATACCCATTCTTTCAATATAAGGTCAATTATCTCCGAAGCGGAGATAAGCGGAAGCACTACAGGCGGCGAAACTGCATTGTGCAGCGAGCCGAAATATGACGATTTCCTTCATCTGCCACATAATCTTGACGGGTATTTTGACCTTGATCAGGCAGTTGCCTGTGCAAGGGAGCTTGACAGGCCTCTCTTTGTTTACTTCTCAGGCCACGCCTGTTCCAACTGCAAACAGATGGAAGCCAGGGTCTGGTCAGACCCTTCGGTGCTGCAAAGACTGAGGGAAGACTATGTAATTGCAGCATTGTATGTTGATGAAAGGACAAGGCTCCCTGAAGAGGAATGGTACACATCGGAATTTGACAACAGGTTAAAAAGAACTATCGGGCAACAAAACCTTGATTACCAGATCACCAGATTCAATACCAATACTCAGCCCTTTTTTGTGTTGCTCGACCATAACCAGGAAATACTTGCCGGCCCATACGGATACAGCCTCAGCATTGAAGGGTTCGTCAATTTCCTTGACAGCGGAAAAGAGGCTTACATACAACGGTAACGCGCTGAGGAATAAGGCGGCCTGAAGGGTTTTTTTACTGAACAGGCAGTTTGGAATCCGGGTAAACACTGTATCATTATCTTGTGCCCCTCCCCGAAAAACGCTTTACCAGCAGTGAAAGCATAATCAGTCCTGTAAACAAAAGTGCCGTACGACCAATATAATCTCCCTGGGCAACGTAATAGGTAACTTCCGTGCCCGGAATAATCTCCCCTTCAATCACAGTACGTTGCATCCAGTCACCCCGGTTGAGAATAACACCCCGGCGGTCAATAATTGCAGAAATACCGGTGTTTGCGCTTCTTACAACAGGCCTTCCCGTTTCTATTGCCCTTAACCGTGAGAGCCGCAGGTGCTGCATATATCCGTTTGTTCCCCTGAACCAGCCGTCGTTGGTAATTATTGAAAGGAAACCGGCTCCTTCCCTCACTGCATCTGCAGCAAGCCTGCCGTAAGCAGATTCAAAGCAGACAAGTTGTCCGGCACCGCCAATAACAGACGGATGACTGAACACTTCAGTAACTTCACCTTTCGAGTATATCCCGGCAACACCCCCCAGATCGACCATCAGAAAAGAAGGCAACGGTATAAAACTGTGAAAAGGCAGGTTCTCTACACCCGGCACAAGCATTCTCTTGTGGTAATAATCCATCTCCCCTGACAAAAGCTGCAATGATGAGTTATAAACCCTGAAGCATATCTCTCTGTCGCCGGTTTTGCGTACAGCATGATCGTCAATGTTGCACGGCACCTCTTCGAAAGTTGTGCCCCCCGTGATTAAGGTTTTTATATTGTGTTGATCAATATAGTCATAGAGCGGCTTCAGGTGCGGATTGTCCCTGCTGAGCCATACACTGTCAATTGCAGTTTCGGGTGCAACTACATAATCAACCTTTTCAACATTAAACTCTCTCAGCAGCTTCAAAAGGTCATCCACCCTTTCATGCCTGTTCATCCCCCGGAACTTTTCGGTATAAGGGTCAAGGTTGGGCTGTAAAACGGCAATCTTAATTTTCTCCCCGTTACTGCCCTTGTCAGCTGAAAAAAAGGAATATGAAAAGATAACGGGCACGGCAACAATAACGGTAATAAGTATGAGATGTGGAATATATCCCCTGGCTCTCTTTAAGGATGAGTATCCGCGCCAGGCGGAAAAAAGCAGTATATTAACCATCAGCACCCAAAGCGAACCTCCTGCAACACCTGTATAACTGTACCATTGAACAGCACCTATATCACCTGCAAATCCATTTCCCAGATGGAGCCACGGCCAGGAAAGGTCCCCCCATAAAAGTATCTGCTCATAAGCAAGCCAGTAAAATATAAGTGAAGCATAACCGGAACGTTCACCTGCATTTCTTTTGGTAATTGAGAAAAGCAGGAAAAGGAATGACATAAGCAATGTATTGAGAATGATGACTGAAATCCCTCCCAGGATATGCACCGGTATGAGCCACCAGACAGCGGTTATATTCCATGAAACGAAAAAGAGAAATGCAAAGGGGAAAAATGCAAAAACCTTCTCCCTGCGAATATAAAAATGCTGCTCCACAACAAAAAGTGGGATAAAAACAATAAAAAGGAGAAAACCGCTTACGCCGCTCCAGGTGAGCCCGGCAGCAACACCCCCGGCAACTGACATTGCATACATTTTACCGCGTGTCATGAAGTCTGGTTTCGGTTTTTACAATACTTACCTGTTTTTTCAGGTTTACCAGGTATACGCCGAAAAGGATGACGGCAGCCCAGAGAGCCTGAAAAACAGTGAAAAGCTCACCGTCTGCCACACCCCAGAAAACTGCAAATATTGGAATTATATAAGTTACAGATGCTGCAAATATTGCAGTAGTGTATTTGATCAGTATGTTCATAAGTATTATGGCCATAAAGCTGGCCATAAATGCAAGCACAGTCACCGCAAGCAAACTTTCACGGAAGTGGGGGGATTCAATTGCTCCGGAAAAATCACTGAATAAGAGATATGCGCCTGCAACAGGGCCTATAAAGAGGAACCCCAGCGATGCAATAGCCACTCCATCGAGCTCCTTAAGCTTGAATTTTATTTCATTGACATTGATACCGTAACCAATTGTAGCAAGAACAACAAAAAACGCATACCAGTCATTTACCCTGATAATATTCAGGCTGTTGATGCTCAAAACCAGTCCCATTGCCCCGGCAAGACCAATTACCAGTCCTGTAACATTTAATAGCCTTACCCTGCTGTTGTAAAATATTATGCCAACCAAAAGTGTGAAAATCGGTGTAAGCGAATTGAGAATTCCTGCAAGGGAGCTGCTTATTTCAGTCTGTGCTGTTGCAAAAAGTAAGGCGGGAAAGGCATTCCCTATGAAGCCTACCTTAAGCAGAGATTTCAGGTTGCTCCTGTTGAGTTTTTTCAAATTGACTATTATAAGCGGGATATAAAAAAGAAAGGCAAAAAAAATCCTCATTGCACCCACCTGCATACTGGAAAAAGAGGCTAACCCATTCTTCATAAGAATGAAGGATGCTCCCCACACAGATGCAAGCAGTATAAGGAGCAACCACTGCCAGCTCTTTTTTTCAAGATTGATAAAACTCATAGGTGTCTCCGTATTGATCTGCAAAGATAATATTAAATGGAATTAATCCTCAAAGGTTAGCCCGGGCAATCATGACGCATGGAGGTTTGGACTTTTACTTCCGGGAGATTATATTGCAGCAACTAATTATGAAATTATGATCTCATTTTGGTTATTTTTGTAAAAATAAATATTCTAAGCAATGGAAGAATACACTATTTATTCAGGCGGAAGATTCATCCGCACCGGCACGGAACTGGAAGTAATTAATCCGTGGGACGGGAATGTATTTGCAAAAACATACCTCGCGGGAAAAGAAGAGCTTGATGAAGCAATAAACCGGGCAGAAAAGGTCAGGAAAGAGATGGCTGAACTGCCTTCCTTCGAGAGATACAGTATTCTTATGACCATAGCGGGGGAGATAAGATCCAAAAGAAAGTATCTTGCTTCGGTTTTGTCACAGGAATCAGGCAAGCCTGTGAAACACGCACTGTCGGAAATTGACAGGGCGTCTCAGACTTTTATTGTTGCAGCTGAAGAATCAAAACGGCTGCCGGCTGAATATCTGTCAATTGACTGGACAGCTGGCGGAAAAGGTAAAGAGGGTATTGTGAAATATTTCCCTGTGGGAATTGTTGCCGGAATATCTCCTTTTAATTTCCCGATGAATCTGGCGGTACACAAAATTGCTCCGGCCATTGCATCGGGCTGTCCCATTGTACTCAAACCGGCACGCTCAACTCCTCTTTCTGTTCTTGAACTGGCAAAGATAATCCACCTCACCTCCCTGCCCAAGGGTGCTCTTTCAGTACTGCCTATGGACAGGGAATCAGGAAACAGTCTGGTTACCGACCCCCGCTTCAGCAAGCTGAGCTTTACAGGTTCCCCTCCGGTAGGCTGGAAAATGAAGGAAAATGCGGGCAAGAAAAAAGTTACCCTTGAGCTTGGAGGAAATGCAGGTGTGATAGTAACCCGATCGGCCGACCTGGAAACTGCTGTCAGGAAATGCACAACAGGCGGTTTTGCTTACTCCGGACAGGTTTGTATACATGTGCAGCGCATCTTTGTTCACGATTCTGTATTCGAAGAATTCACAGACCGTTTCGTGTCAGCTGTCAGGAAGCTTAAAGCAGGTGATCCGGCTGACGAAAATACTGACATTTCGGTGCTGATAGACCGGGAAAATGCGGTAAGGGTCGAGGAGTGGATAAATGAATCGGTTGAGCAGGGAGCCAGGATACTGACCGGTGGAAAAAGGGAAGGCTCTTTTGTTGAACCGACAGTGATAACCGGCACCAGGACTGACATGAAAGTCTGTGCAGAGGAGATCTTCGGTCCTGTAGTGGTTATTGAGCCTTATGACGATTTCCACAAGGCTGTGGAGATGGTTAACAATTCGGAATACGGCCTGCAGGCGGGTGTTTTTACAAACAGGATTGATGAAATGAACCATGCTTTCAACAACCTGGAAGTGGGTGGGGTAATGATAAACGACGCCTCAACCTTAAGGGTTGACCACATGCCGTACGGAGGGGTGAAAAATTCCGGGTTCGGGCGTGAAGGGCTCAGATACTCCATCCTTGAAATGATGGAGCCCCGGCTGATGGTTAAGAACAGCAGTTAAATCTGTTTGAACTGATTTCAGGCACTGTTTTTGTTAAGGAAGATAAGGCTCCTGCAGGAGGTCTGCAATAAAAGTTGAAAAATGTTTTTTATCTTATTTCTGAAAGGGATACTGATAGGCATAATAGCCTCTGTTCCGCTCGGTCCGATAGGAGTTCTGTGTGTTCAGAGAACTCTTAACAAGGGCAGGGTTTCGGGTTTTTTATCGGGACTGGGAGCGGCAACAGCAGATACTTTTTTTGCCGTTGTTGCCGTACTTGGATTGACATATATAATCAATTTTGTGCAGGAGCAGCAATTCTATATCAGGATTGCAGGTGTGATTTTTCTAATATTCATCGGAGTGAGGATCTTTTATACAAACCCGGGGATACAGATGAGAAAGCAGCGCTTCAAGAAAAACAGACTTATAGAGGATTTCCTGTCTGTATTTATAATCACCCTCACCAATCCGCTTGCCATTTTTCTTTTTATTGCAGCTTTTGCAAGCCTTGGCCTGGTGTCTGACGGGAGCAGCTACTTTAGTCCGGTATTACTTGTATCAGGTGTTCTTATCGGAGCAGCTTTTTACTGGTTCCTGTTGTCGAGCATAGTGAATTCCTTCAGAAGCAGTTTCAGGTTAAGGCGATTGTGGTGGATCAACAAAATAGCAGGAGTTGTAATTTTTTTCTCGGGTATTATTACATTCATAATCCTGTTCTTTACCTGATCCTTTTTCATGCATGCAGCTCAGAAGACTTATATGCCATAAAAAGGAGAGACCAACAGTGGAGAACAGACACCAAAAAATCTGCCAGTTATGAAACTTATAGGATCGGAGGATATTTTCAGGATTGCCAAACTTAAAAACCTTGGCGGTGAGGGAATTGCCGGGTTTTTAATGCTTGTGCTGAAATTCAACAAGATAAACAAGCTCTATTCCAAAACTTATCATATAAACGGAATTGGCTTCATAGATGCTGTTTTGAAGGAGCTAGACCTGAAATATGAAGTGAGCGACGAAGATTTATCCAAAATACCTGAAAAAGGACCTTTTATAATAATCTCCAATCACCCTTACGGAGGGATTGACGGGTTGCTTCTCATAAAAATGATAGGGGAGAAAAGACCCGATTTCAGAATGGTCTCCAATTTCCTGCTTCAAAGGATAGAACCGGTGAGAAATTTTATACTTCCACCGTTTCATAACGAAGCAAGCCGAGAAAAAAAGCTTAACCCTGCAAGCGTGGAAAAGGCAGGCAACCATTTAAAAGAAGGAAAACCTTTGGGTGTATTCCCTGCCGGGACCATTTCAGGTGTAAATGAGGAATGGACTGAGGTAACTGACAGGCAGTGGCAATACCCGATGCTGAGGTTCCTTAAACAAGCGGAAGTTCCCATTGTACCGGTCTACTTCAGGGGAACCAACAGCCGTATTTTCCATATGTTGGGACTTATACACCCTATGTTACGCAATGTCAAACTGCCCTCTGAGTTGTTCAATAAAAAGAAGAAGGTAATAAAGATCCGAATAGGTTCCCCGGTTAATGTTAAGGAACAGAATGAGATGTCAGACATTTCGCGCTTTGGGAGATTTCTGAGGGCAAAGACATATGCAATGGGTACCACAATGGAAATAAAAAAATTCTTTAATTACTCACTCAGGCGCTCACCCAGGGAAGAGCCGGTTATAGAACCCGTTCCTGAAGAAAAGATTTCGGCAGAGATTGAAAAGATCAAAAAGAATTATCTTCTTTTCAAAAGCGGGAGCTTCTTTGTATGCTGCGCACCTACAATGGTGATGCCCAACCTCACACTGGAGATAGGCCGTTTGCGTGAGATCACTTTCAGGGATGTGGGGGAAGGGACTAACAGGAAAATCGACATAGATGAGTTTGACCTTTATTATAACCAGCTGTTTGTCTGGGATGACGAAGCCCGCAAAATAGCCGGTGCATACAGGGTAGGAAAAGGAAAGGAGATAATGGATAAATACGGTGTAAAAGGTTTTTATATCCAAAGCCTCTTCAAAATACACAGGAAGTTCTACCCGGTGCTGAGCAGATCGATTGAACTGGGGCGTTCATTCATCATAAAGGAGTACCAGAAAAAACCGATGCCGCTCTTTTTACTTTGGAAAGGGATACTTTACTTCCTCATTAAGAATCCCGAATACAGGTATCTGTTAGGACCGGTAACCATCAGCAACCGCTTCTCAAACTTTTCCAAGAGCGTGATAATTGAATTTGTAAAAAAGAATTATTACAATAAGGAGTTTGCAAAATATATAAAACCCAGGAACAACTTCAGGGTTAAGATCACAAATGTTGATACCAGTGCCATACTGGGGGATTCGGACGACATTTCAAAGCTGGATAAATTCATAAGCGACATTGAGCCTAGCAGTTACCACATACCTGTGCTTTTAAAAAAGTACCTCAAAACAAGCGGCAAAATAATCGGTTTCAACATTGATCCCAAATTCAACAATGCCCTTGACGGACTGCTGATAATGGACCTTTACGATGTTCCGATGGAAACTATAACATCCCTTTCTAAAGAGATCAGCGATAAATCGCTTCTTGACAGGTTCACGGGGAAATGGGAAAATGACCTGGATTAAAAGTAATATAAATTGTTAAACAGGCGGGCTCTATACGAAAACATAGAACTTCTGCTAAAGAAAACAAAAGATTGGCAGTTGTTAAAAAATAGGTTTTTTTTATTAACTTGGCAGGCTAACCATTTGCAATGGGAATTGTCCGCCTTTTTGCCGTACGCCTGGCAATTGGATATAAATGCATTCTGTAAAAACAATTTGCCGAAAATTGACCAGTGCATGCAAAGATATTGTAGATTTATTGAATAATTAACCAAACTATTTTAAAATGAAGTACTTAAGCTTTTTCAAATCATCATTGTTGTTACTTTCTCTTTTTATTGTTTCTTCCTGCGGACCATCTGAAGAGCAACTGCAGAGGAAGGCAGCAGAGATCCACAACTCTGTACTTACAGTTGACACCCACTCAGATACACCTATGTTGATGGTGAGAGGATATGACATGGGGAAAAGGAATCCCGGCGATGAGAGCCCCCAGATGGATTACCCCCGAATGGTGGAGGGCGGACTTGATGCGGCTTTTCTTGTTGTTTATCTTTCACAGGGTCCGCTAACAGAAGAAGGATACAACGCTGCTCATGAAAGGGCTCTGGGCTTGTTTGATGCTATACATGAATCTGTTGAGGAAAACAGTCATATTGCCGAACTTGCATTGACTGCCGATGACGCATACAGAATTGCAGAGGAAGGTAAAAGGGCTATTTACTTATGTGTGGAAAACGGTTATCCCATTGGAAAAGATATTTCCCGTCTTCACAAATACTATGAACTGGGAGCCCGTTATATGACCCTCTCCCACAGCAGGCACAACCAGATTTGCGAATCGTCAACCGACACTTCCGAGCCCCCGCACGAAGGTTTATCAGATTTCGGAAGGGAAGTGGTAAGAGAGATGAACAGTATGGGTATGATAATAGATATAAGTCATATAGCCAACCAGTCAGTTAAAGACGTTCTTGATATCACAGAAGCCCCGGTTCTTGCTACCCACTCCAATGCCAGGGCTGTTCATGACCACCCCCGCAACCTCAGTGACGAACTGCTGAAAATGGTAGCCGACAACGGCGGAGTTGTGCATGTAACCTTTGTAAGCAGCTTTGTGGCTCCCAGGCAACCCAATCCCGAACGCGACTCAGCAAGGGCAGCAGTAAGGGAAAAGTGGAATGATTTTGAAGGTCTGGACGATGAAGAGATGGAACAGGCCAGGGCAGAATGGGATGAGGTTAACACCAGGTACCCTGTTCAAAGGGCAACCGTATCTGAACTGGTTGACCATATAGACCACATTGTGCAAGTTGCAGGAATAGATCATGTTGGCATAGGAAGTGATTTCGACGGCGGAGGCAGGCTTGAAGATCTGAATGATGTAACCGATATAGGTAATATAACAGTTGAACTTGTGAGAAGAGGTTACAGCGAGGAAGAAATAGAGAAGATCTGGTCAGGTAATTTCATGCGTGTATTCCGTGAGGTAGAAAATGTAGCTCAAGTAACGGGCGAGGCGGTTGCCGCAGAATGATACTTTAACTTCAGGTTATACCAACGGGGGCTGTCTGATAAGGGCAGCCCTTTTTTGCGGAACAGCTCCGGAATCACAACTTTTCAAGAAGCGGTCTCAGCAGAATTAAGACCCTTCCGTACATCTCCTGCATAGCTGAAACATCTTCCGTTCTTCTCCTCTTTTTTAAAAGGAACCGCAGACCGGAAATAAATACCGAAAACCTTTTTTTGTACTCAGCAGCAAAGAGTCCGGCAAGGAAAAAAAAGAGTACCATGGAGACTACCACAACAGGAGATAAAAAATGTGATAAGACGGCTGCCAAAAGAAGGTAATTGAGAGGGACAAGAAAAACCCCCAGAACAAATTTATAGGAGCTTATAAACTGCGGATCGGTTATTTTTCTGAGTGACAAATCAATTATTAGCAGAGGAATTATATGTGCCGCCACTCCTGCAGCAAAAAAAGGAAAAGAGA
Organism: Bacteroidales bacterium; assembly: GCA_007125955.1. GTDB lineage: Bacteria > Bacteroidota > Bacteroidia > Bacteroidales > PUMT01 > PUMT01. Next base: position 20,471 of record SLCF01000128.1, read on the forward strand.
GCAAATAACCCAGGAAACGGAGAGTGGTTAAAGTCATACTTTTTGATTTCTCAAGCGCTTCCGGAGTGAAACCGCTCTCATCTAGTTGTGATCGAAGTCTGCCGGTCAGCTCACTCAGCTCCTTAAACCAGGGGAGTCCATCAGCCTCCGACTCGTTTATTATTTGTGCTATTCTCCTTTCAGTTTCAAACTTTATACGCGAAGAAATCTTCTTTTTTTTACTGCGCACTGTAGTTTTCACTGCAATGTTCAGCATCAGCTCATACCTGTCATATAACTTCCTGTTTCTTATATTTACAATAAGTGAGGATAACTCTTCCGAGAGATCATCCCGCATACGGGCAATGGCCTTAGCCGGGTTCTCTTCGTAAAGCGGAATATAATCACTTACCTGCAGCGGGTTTCCGAAACTGACACTTATATCCTCCCTGAAAAGATAGTGGTTGCTGAAATCTATTCCAACAGGAACAATTCTGACATTCAGGTTTTTTATCCCCTTTTCGGATTCAAGGGCAATTCTGAACACCCCTTTCTTAAGCGGGCGCAATCTCTTCATCTTTCCGTGAGTTCCTTCAGGCATTATACCGATGCTCCCTCCCATCTTCAGTATCTCTTCCATGCTGCTGAAGATTTCACGGTTTTCCTGAAGGGTTTCGATACCGTCGGATATTCGGTATACAGGCATAATCCTGAGAAAACGAAGAATTTTTGCTTTTATGGGATTTTTGAATATATCTGACCTTGCCAGAAATACAGGCTGCCTGTCAGTCATTACAATAACCGCCAGGGGATCCATAAGTGCATTCTGATGATTGGCGGCAAAAATGAGCGGCCCGTCTTCAGGCACTTTTTCCCTGCCTGTAACTACAACATTTCTGTAAAAAACATAAAAGGCGGCTTTAACCATCATCTTAAGCAACCCGTAAAGAAGTGAACGTTTGCCTGCATTACGTACGAACCGGTTTGTGGCTAAGGAGTATAACATACTTTCAGGTTTTGATGTATAAATGGCTTGCCAACCTAAAGATTGAAGAAAAAATAATCTTCAATGGATACTTTTTTATAATTTAGCATAATAAAATGGTAAAAATATGGAAAAAACATTTTCTCCGCTTGATGTAAAGCAATTAAATGAAAATATATTCAGACTGCTGGATGATGAATGGATGCTGGTTACTGCAGGCAGCAAGGAGCATTTCAATACAATGACCGCAAGCTGGGGCGGTTTTGGCATACTCTGGAACAGGCCGGTTGCATTTGTTTTCATAAGGCCTCAGCGCTATACTTTTGAATTTACTGAAAAACATGATCGGTTCACACTCTCTTTTTTCGGGAAGGAACACAGAGAGGTGCTGAGTTACTGCGGATCCCGTTCGGGCAGGGATGTTGACAAGGTTAAGGAAACCGGTATAACTCCCCTTGCAACTCCCTCGGGTAACATCTGTTTTCTAGAATCAAAACTGGTTTTTGAATGCAAAAAGCTGTTCAGAAACGATTTCCTTGCCGAACATTTCACGGAGAAGGAATTGACCGGCAACTATTATCCTGAAAAAGATTTCCACAGAATGTACATCGGCGAGATTACTTCGGCTTTCGAAAGAAGATAATTCTCTCTTAATACTTTAAACCATGAAAAAAAATGTTGCTTTGGTTTTGTCAAGCGGGGGAGCCAGGGGAATGGCTCATATTGGCGTGATAGAGGAGATGGAAAAAAACGGTTTTGCAATATCCTCTCTTGCAGGATCCTCCATTGGTGCAGTAATAGGAGGGATATATTCAATGGGAAAGCTGGACCATTACAAAAAATGGGTTTGCGATCTGAACAGG
>SLCF01000046.1 GCA_007125955.1 Bacteroidales bacterium
CTCCTCCCTCTCCCTGCTGAGAGTGTTATATATGATCAGCTTGTTTCCTGTGTTCTCTTTCTCCTGCATAATTCTGATGGATTTGAAAGCCAAAATTAATAAATCAGATAAACTATTCCTTAAAATTATCAAATTGTGCCCCTGTCACGCATTTCAAGCTGACACACCTTCCAGTCCGGCCTCCTTCAAAACTTTTAAAGCCTCCTCGTAACCAATCCTGAACATCTTGTCTCCCTCTCCCACATCAGTTACACTGTAGTGCTTCAACTTCTCCGGCTCTATAAATACATCAAGCTCACCTGATATTTCTTTTATCCTTGCACCTATACTGAGGTGAAAAGCACGTTCAGCTATTTCCATGAGATTGTTGATCTCTTTTTCAGGTCCGGTGTAATTCACATGTACCCCGATAAGATTCCTGCATTTCCCCTTTAAAGGAGTGTGCGGAAGATTGTCAAGTACTCCGCCATCAACATACCAGGAATCGCCGATTTCAACCGGTTTGAACAAAACAGGTATGCTTGAGGAGGCCACCACCTTCTCCACAAGGTCGCCTTCATTGAAATATTCTATCTCACCGCTGTTGAAATTTGTGGATGCAACATAAAAAGGCTTCTGAAGCTGATCAAATGTTTTGGCACGCAGGTTATTCTTAAGGGTCTTTTCGAGACCCGATATACTGAGCAACCCTTTCCTGCCGAGAGCTATATTGACAAAATTGAAAACCTTCTTCTTTTTGAACAGTTCAATAATCTCTTCCGGCTCACATCCGTCGGCATAAAATGCTCCCACAATTGCTCCCGCACTGGTGCCGGATATACAGTCGGGATAAATACCTTTTTCGTGTAAAGCCTTAATAACGCCCGGGTGGGCAAACCCCCTGGCAGCTCCGCCACTCAAAACCAGTCCGTTTTCATACTGGTATTTTTCTCCGGACCGGTCTTTGAATCTGCCTAAAATTTTTTTGGTTAAAGATCCGATAATTAATGCCATAATTTCAGTATTTTGTGTTTGCCATACAGATGTATTCTGCTTCCCCCATTAAAATTAAATATAAATTGAGTAATAGTCTTTTAAAAATGAAACTATCTGGCCGGAACAGATCACTTTTGCAAAAATACACTGTTTATAAGAACAATCCGGCTAATATGTTATTCATTTCTGTAATAGATCCTGATTTTTTAATGATTATCCATATATTCGCATATAATTGATTGATAAATAAAACAGTAAAGATTTATGGCCAAAAAGAAAACCAAAGATAAAAAAAGCCTGCAGGAAGGGATTATGAACATCCTTACCAATAATCCCCGGAAATCGTATAACTACAAGCAGTTATCCAAAATATTGAACCTGACTGTTAAAAAAGAGAGAGAGCTGGTTGGTGAAATCCTGAAAAACCTTACCGATAGCGAGCAACTGGAAGAGATCAACCCCGGCAAATACAAGCTCAGGTCGCATACCGGTTATGTGGAAGGTGTCGTTGAAATGCGCCCCAACGGAAAAGCCTTTGTTGTATCGGATGAAGTGCCGGAAGAGATCTATATTTCTGAAAACAACCTGAATCATGCGCTTGATTCCGATCTGGTAAAAGTTTATTGTTTTGCACGCCGGCGCCGTAAAGCCCTGGAGGGAGAGATTGTTGAGGTTATTAAGCGAAGCAGGCAGACTTTTGTGGGGACAGTTGAACTGTCCAAAGATTTTGCATTCCTTATAACAGACAACCGTCAGATGCCCTACGATCTGTTCATCCCGCTGAAAAACCTCAAAGGGGCAAAGCAGCGACAAAAGGCAGTTGCCCGTATTACCCACTGGCCGGAAAATGTAAAAAATCCTATCGGGGAAATAGTAGAAGTGCTTGGTGATCCGGGAGTCCATAATGTTGAGATGCACGCCATACTGGCAGAATTTGAGCTTCCGTCAAAATTTTCAGGCACAGTATTAAGGGCTGCCGAAAAAATTAATACTAAAATTGACAGGGAGGAGATAAAAAGACGAAGGGATTTTCGTCCGGTTACTACTTTTACAATAGACCCTGAAGATGCAAAAGATTTTGATGATGCACTTTCCGTAAAACAGCTTGAAAACAAAAACCTGGAAGTAGGTATTCATATTGCAGATGTAACTCATTATGTAACCCCCAAAAGTATAATAGACCAGGAGGGGTATGACAGGGGGACTTCGGTTTACCTGGTTGACAGGGTGGTACCAATGCTGCCGGAGCAGCTTTCAAATTTCGTGTGCTCGCTCAGGCCCGATGAGGAAAAACTCTGTTTTTCAGCCGTTTTTGAAATGGACGAAAATGCGCGGGTAATCAAAGAATGGTTTGGCCGGACTATTATCAAATCGAACAAACGTTTCACATATGAAGAGGTACAGAAGATTATTGATTCCGGTAAGGGGGAGTACAGCAACGAAATAACGCGGCTTAACAACCTTGCCAGGATACTTCGTAAATCGAGATTCAAAAACGGATCCATCGCTTTTGAGCAGTCAGAAGTGAAATTCAGGCTTGATGAAAACGGTATCCCGCTGAGTGTCTTTTTCAAGGAGTTGGGTGAAGCAAACCATCTTGTTGAGGAGTTCATGTTGCTTGCAAATAAACATGTGGCAGAATTCATTGGCAAAAAAGGGAATGATGATGGGAAAAAGAGCAAGGCAAAAACTTTTGTTTACCGCATCCATAACAAGCCCGACGGCGACAAACTGGATAGTTTTGCAAAGTTTGCGGCAAAATTCGGATATAAGCTAAATACAGGCGGCGGTAACAGTAAAGTCATTTCCAAATCGATCAATAAACTGCTGAAGGAGGTTCACGGCAAAAAGGAGCAGAACCTGATTGAAACACTGACAGTCCGCTCAATGGCAAAAGCTGTATATTCAACAAAAAATATCGGGCATTACGGACTGGCATTCCCCTACTATACTCATTTTACTTCTCCCATTCGACGTTACCCTGATATGATGGTACACCGGCTGCTGGATCACTACATGAAAGGGGGCAACTCAAAGAATGCAGAAGAATTCGAAAATATGTGCAACCATGCTTCCGAGATGGAAAGGAAATCGGTAGAGGCAGAAAGGGCATCCATTAAATACAAGCAGGTAGAATTCATGAGCGACAAGATAGGAGAGATTTATGAGGGAATAATATCAGGTGTTGTGGAATGGGGGCTTTATGTGGAGCTTACTGAGAATAAGTGTGAAGGACTGGTCCACATAAGAAATCTTGATGATGATTTTTACGAATACGATGAAGAGAATTACTGTATGACAGGCAGGCATTCTGGCCGGGTATTTCAGCTGGGCGACACTGTAAATGTTGAAATATACCGTGCAAATCTTGAAAAAAAGCAACTCGACTTTTTGCTTACAGAAAAATTGCAGTCAGTATAATTGAAACAGACTAACAGTCAAAGGCCCGGATATTAATGGATAAAAAAGAGATAGCAAGAGAGAAAATAATTACCGAAGCCGGAAAGGTTTTCGGAAAACTGGGGTTTAAAAAAACCCATATGGCAGCAGTTGCGAGGGAAGCCGGAATGGGTAAAAGTAGTCTTTATTACTATTTTTTGAGCAAAGAAGAACTTTTTGAAGCTGTAGTTGACAGAGAGGCAAAATACCTTAAAGAGGAGATAATAAAAGCTACATCCGAAGTATCGGATCCCTGCGAAAAATTGAAAGCCTACGTTTTTGCACGGATGAAGGCCTTCAACAGATCAATTAACCTGTACAACGCTGTAAGAACCAATTACCTGAGCCACCTTCCCTTTATTGATAAAGTCCGGTCCAAATATGAGAAGGAGGAGAAGAGAATGGTGTCAAATATACTGAAGGATGGTGCGAGAAAAAAAATTTTCATTGTGCCCAACAACGAACTTGCAACCATAGCAATAGTAACAGCTATTAAGGGCCTGGAAATGCCGTTACTTCTGCGCAAAGATGCCGCAGATATTGAAAGGCAGGCAGACCAGCTGCTTACTTTCCTGTTTTACGGGATTACTAAAGGGAACTGACCGGTTTTCAGGTATGGCTCCGGTTAATCATAACTCATAAACATTGGCCGGAACTTCATGTTCCCGTTAACCTGAAACACGCGGATAAGGCTGGAAATAGTACAGACAGTTCTGCTTTACTGGATACCCGGAAACTCTCTGCTTACAAAGCTTGCCGGAGAACGGCAAACAGATTACCTGCCGGGATATCCAACAGTCTGTGCAAATATAACCTGCTGGTTATCGGTCAGTCTTAGCACCTCCCTTATCTTTTCCCTGTCAATAAGGCCTCTTACAACTGTTGCAAGACCTTCTGAGGTACAATAGAGATAAATATTCTGAGAAATATAACCTGCATGATTGGAAGCATAAAAACTGCGGGTTGCTTCATCTACTCCCTCTCCCATCCTGCTGTGATCCGATACAAACACCATATTGACAGGTGCGGTGGCAACAAACGACTGGGTGCCCGTATATGTCCGCAAATCTTCCCTGCCCTTGCGCACAAGGGCATGTTCGGTATGATCATACAGATACCAACCGTTTGACATAACAACATAAATGTCAATATCCTGCCAGTTTCTTGCCGAGGGAGCTGTCCGCAATCCCTTTTCAGGCCGGGACACCCCGAATGCAGCCCAAAGAAGGTCGGAAAGCTGCTGTTCACTTATCTCTGCAGTGTCAAAGCTCCGTATGCTTTCCCTGAGCCTGAGGGCATCCATCAGTGGCATTCCTCCTGAAGTGGTTGGTTCAGGCAATCTGACAGTTATCTCAGTCTGAGCCATTGTGCACAATGATAATAAAACTGCAGTAATTGATAAAAGTGCAATCTTCAATTTTCTGTACTTCATAGTATATTCTAATTGGTTTACAATACCTTCGCATGATCTTAAACAGAAAGCTGTGTCTTTACAAGCCTTGTGTAACTAACCTGTTAACTTCTAAAATTAACAAATAGATACATAAATAAAATAGTTAAGGAAAAATTTTTAATTTTATGGTGTGAAGGACAATTTTTTCACACCCGAAATAAACTTTTTTTACCTGTTTCTGAACGCCCGAAAACTTTGTCCTTATTATGAACAGCCAACTAATACCGGAAAATATTCTGAAAACCAACCTAAATCAATATACCATGAAAATAACCAGAAACCTCTTTCTTTCTGCCCTGGCAGTTCTTATGCTTTTTGCATCATGTTCCACAACCGACTATGATACTATAATCAGGAACGGATATGTATTCGACGGAGCCGGGAACCCCTGGATTTACACAGACATAGCAATAAAAGGCGACAAGATCGCTGCTATGGGATCCCTTAAAAATGCTTCAGCAAAAAATGAAATAGATGCAACGGGTTTTTATGTAACTCCCGGATTTATTGATTCTCATTCTCATTCGAACGGCGGACTCTCTTCCCCGGAACTTAGTCACGCACAACCCCTCCTGGCACAGGGTATCACTACAGTAATAGTAAACCAGTGCGGCGGGGGAGCAATTGATCTGGATAATCAGCGTGAAAGCCTTCTGGAAGACGGACTTGGAGTGAATGTGGGACAACTTGTACCTCACGGAGCCATAAGAAGGCGTGTTATGGGAAACGACGACCGTAAAGCTGAACCTGAAGAGCTGGAAGAAATGAAAGAACTGGTCAGGGCAGCTATGGATTACGGGGCACTGGGAATCTCAACCGGATTGTTTTATATTCCCGGTTATTTCACCCCGACATGGGAAATAACCGAGTTGTCCAGAATTGTTGCAGAATACGGCGGAGTACATCAAAGTCATATCAGAGACGAAGCTAATGCCACAGTAGGGTTCGTCACTTCAGTTGAGGAGGTGATAGAAATCTCGGAAAACTCCGGTGTAACAGGTATAATTACACATATTAAGGCCGGCTCACCTCCTACATGGGGGTCATCAGAAGAGGTGGTACGTAAGATAGCCGAAGCAAGGGAAAGAGGTGTTGAAATATTCACAGACCAGTATCCTTACGAAGCTTTGTCGACCGGTATTATTCCCCAGCTTGTCCCTGCATGGGCACAGGAAGGCGGAAATGACAAGCTGCGGGAGAGGCTTGAGGATCCTGAACTCCTGGAACGTATTATATACGAAACAAGAGCAAATCTTGAGCGTGAAGGCGGAGCGGACAAAGTCCAGTTCAGAAGGTTCAGAAATGATCCCTCGATTGAAGGGAGAAGATTGAGTGAACTGGCTGAGGAAAGAGAGATGGATCCGACAGACCTGATAATTGAACTGATAAGGGAAGGAAGCCCTTCAATAGTGCTTTTCAGCATAGGCCCGGACGATAAGGAACGCTTCATGATCCAGAGGTGGAACATGACGGGATCGGATGGCGGATACGTGGAAATGGGTGAAGGAGTGCCGCATCCGCGAAATTATGGCACATTCCCCCGTAAAATAAGAAAATACGCCATGGAGGAAAACCTTTTGGAACTGGAGGAGGCGTTAAGGAGCATGACATCACTCACCTCTTCAGTATTCGGATTACACGACCGGGGAGCATTGCGGCCGGGACTGAAAGCGGATATAGTTATATTTGACCCTGAAACCTTAACCGACCGGGCAACATATTCCGACCCCCACCAGCTTTCGGAAGGTATGGTTTATGTTTTCGTAAACGGAACAGTTGCAATCAGTGAGCGTGAGTTCACCGGCGAATTGCCGGGAAGGGTACTGAAAAAAGGTCAATAGACACCCGGCAGATCCTCTTGAGGATCAAATAATGTAATTAGTTAATTCTGCGGCTTTATTTTCAGGTCCGTGGAATAAGGTTGGTTAAGAAACTTAAATAAAATGATGGCATGAGAAAAATAAAGATTTTTTTTAATTCAATGCTAGGAGGCCTGTTTATACTAATGGCTTCCTGCTCACCCGAAACGGAATATGATATTTTGATTACAAACGGATTTGTATTCGACGGTGCAGGGAACCCCTGGGTTTACAGCGACATAGGTATAATTGATGATGAAATAGTTGCAATGGGGAAACTGAGAAATGTTCCTTCAAAACGCACAATTGATGCATCCGGTCTTTTTGTAACTCCGGGTTTCATCGATCCTCACTCACATGCCGCAGGAGGTCTCTCTTCCGCCGAACTGAGCCATGCTCAGCCAATTCTTGCACAGGGCGTTACCACTCTTATTACAAATCCCTGCGGAGGCGGACCGGTTGATCTTGAAAGTCAG
>SLCF01000119.1 GCA_007125955.1 Bacteroidales bacterium
GAAAATTGAGCCTGTCAAGTCCAAGCTGCTCACATCTCTGCATTTCATCAAGAAAAGCCGTCCTCGACTTTTCCAGTGCTTCTTTTTCAGGATGTCCCAGGTTGATAAGGTAGCTGTCATGTGGCAGTATCTGGAAAGGTTTGTAGTCAAGCTTTTCACAATTTTCCCTGAAAGCTTTTATACTTTTTTCAGTCAGCGGTTTTGCTTTCCACTGCCGTTGGTTTTTTGTAAAAAGTCCGAATGCCCTTGCCCCTATTTCATGTGCATTCAGGGGGGCATTTTCAACCCCGCCGGCTGCACTTACATGTGCTCCAACATACTTCATAATCGTTAATTATTTTGAAAAGATGCAATTTATGGAATCTTTTAAATCCCGTATCAAAAATACTGTTTTTCAAAGACAGCATGTATTTCTTGAGTAAAAAGATGCGATTTCAAACACAATCTTGTTCTATTCCCCTTACATTAAACCCTGATGGAGTTGTAGAAAAAAAAGAACCAGGTCAATGATACTGCCGCCAAAGTATATAAAGTGTAATAAACCCTTCCCTCGACCTTCCACCATTTATTCCTCCAGGCAGCAATGAACAATACAAAAAGAGGCGGGGTAAGAAGCACCAGAACTACAGGCAATGCCGCTACAAGGAAAGTCAAAATTGATCTTTCCCCGAAAGCTGATGGAGGAAGCTGGTAAACAGGGTCGGGATTACCGGTGGAAGCAAGCGCCAAAAACATGAGCAGAACAAAAGTAGCGTGCAATATGCCAATCAACCTGCCGGCAAAACCGGGTGTTTTGGCTATTTCTTTTACCGGTTTGAGTTTTCTTTTGACAACCCCGGAGATACCCTTTACACCGAAATAAAGAACCTTACCCAGGGCAAGCAGAATGGACATAATCCCTATCAGGCCGGCAAACCAGCCTGTGGCGTAAAAGGGCATACGTATATAGGTTACCGGGCCGTCGGTAACCAGCATCATTCTGCCGAATGGATCGGTTGTTGCAACAATATAATGCATCGGTCCTAAAGGATAAGAGGCAGGGGGATTGAGATTTTCATAAATACCGGGTTCTTTTTCAACAAACCGGAATTCGGAACCCAGGAAATTTACAGATATCCCCTTCTCTCCTGCCGGACTTACCCTCATAACCATCATCAGGAGATTTACAAGCTTATCTCTTCGTGTCTCTATCCTCCTGCTTTGCTGGTATTCCCCTCCCAGCTCACCTGCTTCAAGGTTTACCGGAATAACAGGTTCGTTGAACGGCGCGTAATATTCCTTATCGGCATGGACAGGAGCTTCACGGGCAGGGAAAAACTCCTCCAGAAAATCATTAAACAGCCTCGGATGCCCCATGAAATCACCTCCGCTGTAAACAATGAAAAGTCCTGTTCCGGAACCGGGCAGCATATAAAATCCGGCATCGTACAACATTGAGCTGCCGGTATGGTAAACCACCCTGTGGCCGTTTTTTGTATATTCCATAAAACCGTATCCCATGCCTCCCAAAAGCTCATGATGAGTAAAGTGGGTGGAATGCATCCGTTTTGCATTTTCTTCGTGCAAAATATTACCCCCGCCATTGAGATGGGCTATCATGAAAAGTGCCATGTCCTCAACAGTAATGCTAAGTCCACCGGCCGGTGCCGGCATATACTCGAATTCCCCTTTACGGAATTCCCCGTCAACCATACGGTATGCTTCCACAAGCCTGTCTGACAACCCTCCGGGCAGGGGCTGTCTAAAAGTGCTGTTGTTCATCCCAAGGGGCGAAAAAATATTATCCTCAATATATTGTTCAAAAGGCATCCCGCTCACACGTTGCACGATATAACCCGCCAGAGCCGTTCCGTAATTTGAATAGGCCATCACAGTCCCGGGAGGGTAAATCCTTGCTGGAATATTGTTTACAAGATATTCACGCAGGGAGGGGAAATCTTCATGGTTCAGCAGAAAAAGCCCTTCAAGTACATCCTCAAAGCCGGCCGTATGGGTAAGCAAATGCCTTAGGGTTACCGCTGCAGGGTAGTAATACCTTCCCTTGCCGTGTATCCTCTTGGAAAGGCCAAAATCAAGGTATTCACTTATATCCTCACTCAGGTCCAGATCCCCTCTTTCCGCCAGCTGCACTATAGCTGTCCATGTAAAAATCTTTGCAACCGAACCGGTACGGAAAAGGGTTGTTACAGGACAGGTTTCAATGCCTTCTTCCAGATCTGCATGCCCGTAACCCTCCATGAAAACTATCTCTCCATCCTTTACAAGGGCAATTGCGGCATTGGGAAGGTTTTGCTCCTCAACCATTTCCAACATCCCCTTGTCAAGAAACTCGGCCCATTGCCGCTGTTCAGCAGTCCGGTAAGCAAATCCCGGTTCCCCGGCAGCTATAAAAAACATTGTAATCAACAAACACCTTACAACCGTCAGGTCATAATTACCCATATTCTTTTTAATCATTAAATTCAATTATTAATTTTTTGTGCGATTTTGCCCAATCTCCCTTTAATATCATAACACGGTAAGATTTGTCAAAGATAAAGAAAAAACCACTTTGTGAAATTATGCTTAATTAAAATTGACTTCAACAGGATATTGCTGAATATGCAGGGCAAGCCGGTACAATTGAATGGATCCCACCTTATGGCCTGGTCCCCTGTAATTCGTTATTATTATCTTTTTCTTTTAATATTATGCATTAATTAAGAAATACAAAAAAAATGAGTATATTTGCAACCATTTTGGCATAAGATAGATCTGTTTAGCAGGAATTCCTCTCGGTGCAACTTTCCTTTGAAGATTACTTCCTATCATCACTAAATTACGCTGAATAATAATAACGCCGGAAAAACATTATCCCTTTGAACAGATGTACGGTTAATGTTTTTTTAAGGCATTAATCAATTTATGTATTATATGAACAGAACAGTATCACCGGGTAAAAGAAGTCAGACAGACTTTAGAAAAAAGAGAACTTTAAATCGAAACACTTCCGGAAAAATCAATGGCAAAATGAGCACCATCAACCCTATGGCATTTGTCAGGAAAGCAACAGCGAATATTGAGAATAGTTATACCGCCTCACGCAACATAAAAAATTTACCGGTACACAAGAGCATTATCGCAAACCTGCTTAATAAAGGATATCAATCACCAACAGAAATTCAGGATAAGACACTTGAAGCAATTCTGGATGGGAAAAACCTTATAGGTTTAGCTCAAACCGGATCAGGAAAAACAGGGGCCTTCCTGATTCCCCTGATTAATAATCTGCTTAACAATAAGGCTGCCTTCCAGGTTCTGGTTGTAGCTCCGACCCGTGAGCTGGCCATGCAGACAGACAAAGAGTTCCAAATGATTGCCAGGGGTTTAAACCTTTTTAGTATCTCTCTTATCGGAGGCACAAGCGTTAATATGGATCTTCGTAAACTACGAAGGCCTTGTCACTTTGTAATAGGAACACCCGGGCGTTTGATTGATATGGTACGCCAGGGAGCTCTTAAACTGGACAATTTTACCACTATAGTCCTCGATGAATTCGACAGGCTTCTCGACATGGGCTTTTCTCACGATATCAATCAACTTGTCGACGGAATGAGCAACAGACAACAGACAATACTCTTTTCGGCAACTGAAGACAAGAGCCAGAAGCAATTATTAAACAAGCTGTTGGATAGTCACGTAGAGATCCGGGCACTAAACGGCAATACAAATCCGGATACGATTGACCAGGATATAGTTAGTGTAAAAAATGGTGAAAATAAAATGGATGTGCTGTTGAGTATGCTGCGAGACAATACTTTCGAGAAAGTTCTTGTTTTTGCTGACACCAAACGCTGGGTTAGCAGGATTTGCAGGGATCTTCGGCGAGCAGGAATTATGGCAGATGAGATTCACGGGAATAAATCCCAGAACTACAGGATAAACGCCCTGAACTCATTTAAAAACACGAGGATTCAGGTGCTTGTTGCTACTGACGTAGCTGCCAGGGGACTTGATATATCCCAGGTATCGCACGTGATAAACTATCAGCAACCCAAAAATATGGACAGCTACATACACAGGATTGGCCGTACCGGAAGGGCCGGAAGAAGCGGAAAAGCAATTACATTTATTAACTAGTACTGTTACCCGGGGCAACAACACTTTATAAAGAAACAGAAAGCCGACAGATAAAATAATAAAAAGCATAGCCTGGCAAGCATAGTGAACCAAATAATAACAAACAAAAAAATTATGAAAAAAGGTACCGTAAAGTTTTTTAACAACGCAAAGGGTTTTGGATTTATCAAACCAGACGATTCGAACGAGGATGTTTTTGTTCATGAAAGTGGACTAATTCATGAGATTAACGAAAATGACAAGGTTAAATTTGATGTTGAACGCGGGAAAAAAGGTATGAACGCTGTAAATGTTGAAGTAATAGACTAGTATCAAGTTGAACCGGGTAATAAGAGGCTGTCTCAAAATGAGATGGCCTTTTTTTTAATAAACAAATGGTGTCATCATAACTAAGGGCGCCTGTATGTTTTACCCTGATTTACCCAAACTTGCAATTCCTGGCTTGCTATTTGCTTTTTTTCAGGCTGTATGTGTTATTATGTATCAGGTTATTTAAATATTTTAAAAAAACAATACTAGAGTATATGGTTCATTTCCTGTTTCCGTTAATTCAATTAGTAAATTGCGTCACCCACAAAAGTTAATTGTTAATATGAATAATTGAACCACAACTTTGCAGATATTTAAATACCTGAAGTATGATGAAAAAAATATCTCTTACAATTGCGTCTGTTTTAATATTGCAATCAGCAACCCTGACTTCTGGCGCACAAGAGTTTACACAGACTTTTCGCGGAAAGGTCATCGATGCATACACAGAGTTACCCCTGCCGGGCGCCACAGTTATTCTTCAGGATACTGATCCGATGAAAGGAACCACCTCTGATATGGATGGCAATTTTCGTTTTGAAAACCTCCCCGTAGGACGGATAAATGTTAAAGTGAGTATGTTAGGTTACAAACCTGCCGTTTTAAGCAACCTTCTCCTGGCCTCCGGAAGGGAACTGGTAGTGGAAGTCAAACTTGAAGAACAGGTTTATTCCATGGAAGATATTTCAATTCGTCCCGATTTCAGGAAAGACCAGGCTGTAAACGAAATGGCCGTTGTCAGCGCCCGCTCTTTCACAATAGATGAAACGGAGCGCTTTGCCGGTAGTCTTGGAGACCCGTCAAGAATGGCAGCCAATTATGCAGGAGTCTCTTCTGTATCCGACCAGCGCAACGATATTGTTATAAGGGGTAATTCGCCGCTTGGTCTCCTGTGGAGACTTGAAGGTGTTGAGATACCCAATCCCAATCACTTTGGTTCAATAGGTTCGACAGGAGGCCCCATAAGCATGCTGAACATAAACCATCTGACCAACTCCGACTTTTATACGGCTGCTTTCCCCGCTGAATTCGGCAACGCCCTTGCGGGAGCTTTCGATATAAAAATGCGCAACGGAAACAACCAGAAGCATGAATTTATGGGTAAGATAGGATTTAACGGCTTCGAACTTGGAGCAGAGGGACCTTTATCAAAAAACAGTCAGGCCTCTTATATGGCTAACTTTCGTTACAGCACACTGGAAGTGCTTCATGCTGCGGGGATGAGCTTTGGCACCGGTTCGGCCATTCCAAAATACAAGGATCTGTCTTTCAAGATAAATGTCCCCCTGGAAAACGGGCGGATTTCACTTTTCGGGCTGGGGGGCGATAACAGCATTGCTATGCTCTCCAGCGAAGAAGATGATGCACAGTATGGTTTTACGGGGGTTGATCTTTACAACACCAACAGGATGGGTGTGACAGGCCTGAATCATGTTTATTATCTTAATGATAATTCCCGTTTCACAACCAGCCTGGCTGTATCAGGAATAGAAAGTACTGCTGATATATACGACCTGGATTTTTATCCCGATCGTCAAAGGATTATCGAATCACTTAGTGAAGTGAAGTATACCCTTTCAACAAAATACTCACACCGGTTCAGTTCAAGAAACTATCTGAATGCAGGATTTGTATATGACTTTTACGATGTGAGCTATACAGGCCAACAGCTTCAATCACCAGGTGATCATTACCTGCATTACCTGGATAACAGGGGCAGCATGGGATTTAGCCGTTTTTTCGCAGAATGGCAGCACCGTTTTTCCGATCAGCTTTCGGTTACATCAGGGCTGCATACTTCGCGTCTGTTTTTGAATGACAGCTATGCCCTTGAACCGAGAATGGGTATAAAATGGGAATTCGCCGAAGGACAGTCTTTTAACTTTGGTGCCGGTATGCACAGCCAGACACAGATGAAGGCGGTCTATTTCAGCCAGCGCCTTACAGACACACTCAACCTTGCGTATGAAAAAACCAATATGGATCTTGACTTCTCACGCAGTGTTCATTTTGTTGCCGGTTACGACAGGCTGCTCGGAGAGGAACACAGGATGAAAGTTGAAGTTTATTACCAGAGGCTTTATAATGTACCTGTTGCCTGGCGCAGGCCGGAGTATTCAATTATTAACCAGGGTGGTGGTTACTCTTTCCTTGCATACGACAATATGGAAAACTCCGGTTCGGGTGAAAACAAAGGAGTGGAGCTCACACTTGAAAAATTCCTCAACAGGGGCTTCTATTATCTTGTTACCGCTTCAGTGTTCGATTCAGGTTACCGGGGTTATGACCGAGTATGGCGAAACTCAGCTTTTAACAACAATTTTGTCTTCAATGTCTTGTCTGGTTATGAATGGAAGGCAGGCAATAGCTCACTTCTTTCAGCCGACATAAAAATGGTTTATGCCGGAGGCCACCGCAAGCTGCCGATTGACGAACAACAGTCAATTGCCGACAACGCTCTCAGATATGACTGGAGCAGGGCTTATGAAGAAAGGTTCCCTGATTATTTCAGACTTAACGGGAGAATAACCTTCCGGCTGAACCGTAATAACGCAGATCATGAATGGGCGCTTGATCTTCAGAATATGACCAACAGGGAAAATATATTTGTTCAGAACTGGGACAGTAGTGAGCAAAAAGTGGAAACTTATTATCAGATGGGATTTATGCCCATGATGACTTACAGAATTTATTTCTGACA
>SLCF01000112.1 GCA_007125955.1 Bacteroidales bacterium
ACATTATGATGGGCAATATAGTGAATGAAGAGGGAGATACACTTTTCGCCGCTGACCTCCGCCTGATATCCCACTGGGGGCTCCGTGACGAAATCAAATCGCTTTACGGCGATGAAGACGGGCTTGAAAAGCAAAGAGTAATCCATAAAATAATGGAGAGAATAATCCACCAGGAGATTCCTGAAATTGTTATAAACAATGATAATTACAAATGGGACCCCTTATCAAATAAAGTTTTCCTCAACGGAGAAGAAGTGGATTTCAGGTATGAGCCGGATACCCGTTACAGTCACCTGCTGGAAGTTTTCAGGGCAGTAAAGGCAACCGATCCCTACAGTCCGCATTATCCCGATTATATCTCAAGGCGGTTTGAGGAAGAAATGGAAATTGCAGGGGAGGATATTGAAAATCTGTTCACTGAGTTTGTTTCATCACCTCTGGCAGCGGAAGTGGGAAACTATATCAGTAATCGGCTTGGACGGGACATGGAGCCTTTCGATATCTGGTATGACGGATTCAAACCCCGCAAAATGCAGGCTGAAGAGCTGAACAGTATGATAAGAAAAAGATACCCTGACAGGGAAGCTTTTCAGAATGACCTGCCCAACATACTTGTTAAACTGGGTTTCACATTTGAAAAAGCAAACGAGATCGCTTCCAGAATAACCGTTGACGCAGGAAGAGGGGCCGGACATGCCTGGGGAGCCGAAATGCGGTCGGACAATTCGCACCTTCGTACAAGAATAGGAAAAGAGGGAATGGATTATCAGGGATACAATGTTGCAGCACATGAGCTGGGGCACAACGTTGAACAAACCATAACCCTTTACGATATAGATTATTACAAACTGCGCGGAGTTCCTAACACAGCTTTTACCGAAGCTGTGGCATTCATGTTCCAGAACAGGGATATGGAATTACTGGGATTAACGGTTGAAGATGACCCCCATATGAGAGCCCTGGATACATTCTGGAGTATATACGAAATAATGGGTGTGTCACTTGTGGATATTGAAGTCTGGAAGTGGCTCTATCTTAACCCGGATGCCACTCCGTCTGAATTAAAGGAGAAGGTTACTGAAATTGCAAAGGATATATGGAACAGGTATTACGCCGGGGTATTCGGTGTTGAGGATTCACCGATTCTGGGAATATACTCTCATATGATAAGCTACCCCCTCTACCTGTCAGCTTATCCGCTGGGACATCTTATTTCTTACCAGATTGAGGAAGCAGTTCAGGGCAGGATTGTTGCAGAAGAGTTGCATGGAATGCTCTTAAACGGCAACATTACTCCAAAACACTGGATGCTTAAAAATGTCGGCAGGGAGATTTCAAACGAACCGGTTTTCAGGGCGACTGAAAGGGCGCTTGATGCTCTCGATTAAGCAGTGGTGAGTTTAAGTAACTCACAGCTGAGTAAAATTAAGATTGAGATACGACTCTATGGTCTGCCACAAGGAGGCTAATCCAATGTTGCCGGGATATAAGTATGAGTAATCAGCCCCTGAATTGGCAGTAAAGAGAGGTTATGACACAAGTGTCAGGCTAATGGAAATGGCCTCTATTTTTTCCTTCCTCCGCCTGCCTGCCGGCCACCGGTTTTTGGTTTTTTCTTCATGGATGCAGCCTGTTGACTTTTTTGCTTAGCCATCTGCTCCATTCGTGCCTGGAACTTTGATTTCTTTCGCGGTTTCTTTTTGTTTTCGTTGAGCTTCCTCAGAATAGCCTCATCGTCAACAAACCTTTTTATTATGGCAATCTGGCCGAAAGTGATCATATTGGTCAGAAAGTAGTAATAACTCAGTGCAGACGCATAACTGTTAAATATGAACAACAGCATTACCGGCATCATATACATCATTGATTTCATGCCGGGCATCTGACTTGAACCTGCGGTCATCTTGCTGTTCATCCTGGTATAAATGATCGTCGATATACACATCAGCAGGGTAAAAAGACTCACATGATCGCCATACCAGGGAATTGTAAAAGGAAGGTTAAGTATGGAGTCGTATGTTGAAAGGTCCTCGGCCCAGAGAAAGCTTTCCTGCCTTAGCTCAAATGAAGTCGGGAAAAACCTGAACATTGCAATCAGTATCGGAAGCTGGATAAGCATCGGAAGGCACCCGCCCATAGGATTCACGCCGGCTCTTTTGTACAGATCCATCATCGCCTGCTGCCTTTCCATTGATTTCTCTTTGGGAATACGCTCGTTTATCTCATCCACCTGGGGTTTGAGCACCCTCATTTTTGATGTGGACAAATGAGATTTATAGGTCAGGGGGAAAAAAACGATCTTTATGGATATTGTAAGAAGCAATATAATAATACCGTAATTGGAGGTATAATTCTCAAGAAAATTAAAAACGGGAATTATTATGTAACGGTTAATCCATCCGAATATACCCCAACCGAGAGGAACCATCTTTTCAAGTGCCAGGTCATACCCGTTTTCATTCTCGTAAACCGATGAGTATGTTTTCAGCGTATTGTAATGGTTTGTACCGAAATAGAAGCTGAAACCGAGCTTCTCCTCAGGATTGCCGTCGTAGGGAAGTCTCAGATCAGCAACGAAATTTCTCAGGTATGTTTCTTCATCAAGCTTTTCCTGTCTGACGTACCCGCTTAGAAAATGGTCATCTGCCACAAGCAGTGAAGAGAAAAACTGGTGCTTGAAACCCACCCATTTCAGTCGCGTACGAATCTCTTCTTCATCCATGCTCCTTCTTTCCGAAAGCTTGTCAAGATCATCGCCATAATGCCTGAAATAAAGAGAAGTGTAATTATTCTCATGCTGCGGATTCTTTTCATGTCCCGGCATGTTCACCTCCCAGTAAAGGTCAATGAAGTTTGCAGCCGATCCCATGATCTCATTCATTCTCACGAGATTAATCTCAAAATCAAGCATATAGCTGTCAGGCACCATTGTATAGACATATTCAATATATCTGCCGTTCCCCGCATTTATTCGCATTGCCAGTGACTCCGGACCGGTATCTGCCACTACCCTTTCCTCTTCTGAAACAAGCTCAAAATAGAGGTTGTTTGTGGTAATGCTCCGGTTGCTGGCAAAAAAGTTAAGCCCGAAACTGTTCTCGTCTCCATTGAAAAGGATAAGAGGCAATGAATCAAATGTTTTATAATCTTTCAGCTCCACAGAATAAGGCCTGCCGCCTTTTCTTGAAACAGTCAGTACCAGGAGTTCATTTTCTATTGTATAATATTCGTTATCTCCTTCACCAGCTTCTGCAAAAGGACCGTACAGCCTTTCAAGCTCTCCCTCTGCAGTAGTTTCAGGATCCTCTTCCAATATTTCAGGTTCTCCGGGAGTTTCCCTCTCAGCCGGATCAGGCTGCGCCTCTTCCATCTCCCTTCTTACCTGCTCAAGCGAATCCCTTTCACGCCTTGCCCTCTCTATCTCATCCTGGGAAGGCTGGTTCAAAACACTGAATATAATAAGGATCAATCCTATAAGTAATATTCCGATCAATGAATTTCTGTCCATTCTTCAACTTTTTTATACAGACATTCGATGTCTATAGCCCAAATTATTTTTTTTCTGACAATGCAGTTTTTATAAAGTCAACAAACAAAGGATGAGGCTTTTGCACAGTGCTTTGATATTCTGGATGGAACTGCACTCCTATAAACCATTTATGGGAAGGTATCTCCATAATCTCCACAAGTCCGGTCTCCGGATTCATCCCTGAAGCTTTCATTCCGGCTTTATCAAACTCATCCATGAACTGATTGTTGAATTCATAACGGTGGCGATGTCTTTCCCGTATCTGTTTCCGTTTAAAAATTTCAAAAACACGGCTTTTTTCTGCAATATTGCAGTCATATGCCCCGAGCCGCATTGTTCCTCCCTTGTCTATCACATCTTTCTGCTCTTCCATCAGGTCTATTACAGGATAAGGTGTCCTCCTGTCCATTTCCCTCGAATTGGCTCCTGTAAGGCCAAGAACATTTCTTGCAAATTCAATTACTGCACACTGTAGCCCCAGACAAATGCCAAAGAAAGGTATATTATTCTCCCGTGCATACCTTACGGCTGCAATTTTTCCCTCTATTCCCCTGGTTCCGAAACCTGGTGCTACTATTATGCCGCTGAAATCTCCGAGCAGTTCGTCAACGTTGCCTTCGTTTACATTTTCAGAATGTATGTTCGTTACGCTCACTTTGCAGTCGTTTACAGCTCCCGCATGAACAATTGACTCGGTAATTGACTTGTAAGAATCGGGTAACTCCACATATTTCCCGACCAGTGCAATATGTATCTTTTTGACCGGATTTTTCACCTTTTCCACAAATTTTTTCCAGTCAGCCAGGTCAGCCTCTTTGCCTTCGGGCATATGAAGCTTTTTAAGTGTTGTAACATCCAGCTTCTCCTTCTTCATCATCAGGGGAACTTCATAGATAGTGCTTGCATCTATGGATTCAACAACTGAAGTCATATCAACGTTGCAAAACAGGGCAACTTTTTTTCTGATATCTGAATTAAGAGGTTTTTCTGTGCGCAAAACAAGTATATCCGGCTGGATACCATTTTCGAGCAGAAGTTTAACTGAATGCTGGGTAGGTTTTGTTTTCAGCTCGCCGGAAGCAGATATGAAAGGCACCAGGGTAAGGTGTATTACAATTACATTTCCGGATCCCAGTTCCCATTTAAGCTGCCTTATAGCTTCAATATATGGCAGTGATTCAATGTCGCCTACAGTACCACCCATCTCAGTAATAATAAAATCGAAATTTTGTTTTGTGCCTAGCACTCTAATACGCCGCTTGATCTCATCAGTAATATGCGGGATGACCTGCACGGTTTTACCAAGGTAGTCGCCTTTGCGTTCCTTGTTGATAACCGACTGGTATACAGAGCCGGTGGTAATATTGTTGTCCTGTGTAGTAGGCAGGTTGATAAACCTTTCATAATGCCCCAAATCGAGATCTGTTTCGGCGCCATCGTTTGTTACATAACATTCACCGTGCTCATAAGGGTTCAGTGTTCCCGGATCCACATTTATGTAAGGATCGAGCTTTTGAATTGTTACGGAAACCCCCCTTGACTGAAGCAATTTAGCCAGAGATGCCGAAATTATACCTTTCCCCAGCGAGGAAGCCACACCTCCGGTGACGAAAATATATTTTTTTGTTGGCAAGGTAATAGAATTTTGTTACTAAACTTAAAAGTTTGCAAAGTAACAATATTTTTCCAAAAAATACAATCCGGAATTTTACCTGCCCTTTTGTAAAACCTCTTCACTCTTCCTGTTAAACGTCCAGTTCGTCGATCATCCTGATCTTTTTTTCAAGAAGCTCCTTCTGCTTTTTTCCCTTTTCAATCTTTTCCCTGAACTCCTTGATCATAGGCTCTGCATTTTTAGAATTGGTGAAAAACCCGATGTTGTTCTCCCACAATACAAGGTCATTTTCCAGCTGCTTGAGCTTGTTCATGAATTTCTCCCTTTCGAAATCCAGTTTATGGGAGGCGTTTGGCCTCTGTTTAACATCTTCAAGTTTGTGCCTGTATTTAAGCAATCTCTTCTGGTAATCATCCAGTCTGAGACTTTCAAAATGATTGTCCAGTGCCGTTCTGTAACGTTTCTGGATTGCATCCTTCTCTTTTATGGGTACAAAACCTATCTCCGACCATTTTCTCTGGAACTCCTTTAGAGCATTGAGATTTTCATCAACATCATCCTTTAACCGGAAATTTTCTATCTCCTCTATAAGCTCGTTCTTTTTCCGGAGATTCTCTGCATATTTCTCATTGATATTAGAAAAGTGTTCGCTTTTCCTGCTGAAAAAATGGTCGCATGCAGCCCTGAAACGCTTCCAAATGGCATCATAGTGTTTTCTGGGTACCGGACCGATCTCTTTCCATTTTTTCTGCAACTCTATCAATTCATCAGTGGTCTTCTTCCAGTCGGTGCTGTCTTTAATCCCTTCAGCCTGTACACACAGGTCAAGTTTTTTCTGGTAGTTTTCATTAAGAAATTCCTTGTTCTGGCTGCTGAAATCCCTTTTCCTTGCAAAAAATTCATCGCAAACCTTCTTGAAACGTTGGTAAATCTTGTTGTTGTCCTTTTTGGGCGCAAACCCTATGGTTTTCCAAATTTTTTGCAGCTCAATCATTTCACGGGTGCATTTCTCCGCCTCTTTCAGGGTTTCCATCGGACGTGCGTTAATCGCTTCAGCTTTTTCACACAAAACAACTTTGGCCTGAAGGTTCTTTCTCTGTTTCTCCTTCAATTCCTCAAAATGGGCCTGGTGTTTTTTATTTATCTTCTGTGTGATTTCCCTGAAACGCTCCCATATTGAGTCTTTCTGGTCACGTGGTACCGGACCGATCTCTCTCCACTGATCGTGATATTTCTGCAGTGTTTTGAATGCATTCACAACCGATGGTTCAAGCAACAACTCCTCAGCTTTTTCGCAAAGCTCCAGCTTGGCTTGAAGATTTTTCCTGAGGTCAAGATCGCGCAGCTCTTTGTTGATCTTGACATGATCATAAAAAACCTCAACATAATGGTGGTAATTGTTCCAAAGATCCTTCAGGTTTTGTTGGGGAACCATTCCGATTGAACGCCAGCGTTTTTGTATCTCCCTGAATCTCTGGAAATCCTGGTTTATATTTTCACTGCTTTCAATAATTTCTTTAAGCTCTTCTATTACCCTGTACTTTTCTTCAAGATTCTTAACCTTCTGATCTTCCATTTCCCGGTTAAAAGAAGCTTTCATTTTCCGGAAGATCCCGTATATCTCCTTAAACCTGCCTTCAAGCGGATCATCAGGCGGCATAAAATCCTCCGGGTTTCCTCCCTCAATCAGGAATTTCTTCCGTTTTTTCTCCATTTCAGCCTTGTGCCGCTTGTAGAAGTTCACCCTGATAACTTCCACATCATCCTTAATATCCTGAAAAGACCCTGTTTTAATCAGTTTATCAAATGCATGAAGAAGCTCCTCCCTTTCCATTTTCTGGTAATCAAAATCCTTTTCGGGCTCCTTTTCAGGTTCCTTTTCGGGTTTCTTTTCGGGCTCCTTTTCGGGCTCCTTTTCGGG
>SLCF01000162.1 GCA_007125955.1 Bacteroidales bacterium
TCCGCCCCATTTAGGCATTCATTTTTCCTGGTCAGCCGAAGCACGTTATTATAGCCGGACAGTTATTTTACAATGCAAAAGGGGCTGTCTCATATTCCTTTCAGAGACAACCCCTTTTTGATATCAACACTATTTTTAAACCCTTCTTTCCTTTATCCTTGCTTTCTTTCCTGTCAGTTTCCTCAGATAGAAGATCTTTGCACGGCGCACCTTACCGGTTTTGTTTATGTCAATCTTTTCAATGAAAGGAGAATGTAACGGAAATATCCTTTCTACTCCCACGTTACCTGACATCTTCCTGACAGTGAAAGTTTCCGCCAGACCGATACCTTGCCGCTGAAGCACAACACCGCGGAACTGCTGGGTACGCTCCTTGTTTCCTTCCTTGATCTTATAATGTACGGTTATTGTGTCACCGCTGTTGAATTTGGGAAAATTGTTCTCTTTTCCGAATTCCTTTTCAACTTCCTGCATTAAGTCCATCATCGAATATTTTTAGTTCCTGTTTCTCGAAATCGGCTGCAATATTACAAATTATTTTTTACAAGAAATAATTTTTGTGCCAATTAAATCATCAATAATCGAAATTTACGCGGTAAACCGACTCGTTACCCTTCCGGTCTTCAACCTTCAGCACAAGCTCCCTCTCTTTACCCCTGTCTGTACCGTCAGGATCAAAACGGTAAAACAGAAGATCGTTTTTTGGATCATATTCAAAAAGGACCCATTCGCCGTCAATATAACCGTTATAGCTTCCTATGCCGGAAAGCTCGTCTCTTATCCTGAACCTGATTTTTGTTTCACCTGACATATCCCTGTTTTTCGATATATTGAGAGGAACGGTTTCGGGAGGAATGGTGTCGAGCATAACCGTGTATTTCCCGAAACGGTTTGTGCGTGAAGTTACATAGCCGTTGTTCCATGTGCCGCCTGCAGAACTTATGTTCATGTTGCCGTTACCTCTATTTTCGATATATGCCAGAAGCGCTTTTTGCCTGAGTTGAGGAGGAATGGTATCGGCTCTCAGTGAAAGTTCGTAATTGAGGTGCAGCGGGGTGTACCTGTTGTGTATATGATGAATTTTTCCAATATTTTCTGTTGATGCTTCGGAGGTTTCATACTCGAACATAAGGTCGTCATAAAGTGCGCCTTCGGGTATTGTAAGCTTCACCATATCGTTGGTGAAGTTGTTCGGGGAATCGTACCTCATGATCATTTTGAAGTTCCGGGGCAGTTCCTGACTGCTCCATTCAACAGACAAGGGCACCGAATTTACATTGAAATTCAGGACTGAGCTGTTGCCTGCCACATCTTTAACATTTATTCTCACAGGCACACTTCCTTCTTTCCTGAAATCAGACATCCCGTAGTTCTTATGATCGGTATATATGCCCAGGTTATTGTTGGGCTGTATGAAGAGCCTTTGTATGTTGCGGCTGTTCAGCACCCTCTCCCGGTAGTCTATCAGACTGTTGATATAGCGGTTCTCGCTGTAGGAGAATTTGTTTATTTCATGACGGTAAACCATATTTCCGTCAACGTGCAACTCTACGGAGTTGGCGCCCTTCCTGAACCATGAGCCGTCAATGTAATCATTTGCCTTTATCCCGAACCCAATTCTTCCATAGACTTCAGGTGCAGGGGCATTTATCCTGAATTTGCCGTTGCCTCCCGAGACAGGCAGAATCAGGCTTTCCTGTTTTCCGTTAACGAAACTGTTGTTGTCAAGAGGGTATATTGCAAGATAGTATAGAACCGGAGGTGTGTTATCGGGTATATCGAAATTGAAAAGCAGGGGATTGATTGGCGAATGAGTCGCACCGTCACGTACTTCAAAATGGAGGTGCGGACCGCTTGAGGAGCCGGTGTTGCCCGAGTAAGCTATAAAGTCGCCTTTTTTGAAAGTAAACTTTCCTTCCGGAGGATAGATGTTAACGTTGAAGCTTCTCCTCCTGTACTGCTCATTAATTACGTATTGCTGTAAATCTTCTTCAAACTCGTCAAGATGAGCATAAACGGTTACCAGTCCATTTGGATGCTGAATATAAAGAGCCCTCCCGTAACCTCCCGGTGACACCACTATTCTGTTAACATAACCGTCTGCCGAAGCTATCACTTTTTCCCCTGTTCTTCCGCCAGTCCTTATGTCTATACCTGCGTGGAAGCTGTTACTTCTCAGCTCCCCGAAATTTGCTGAGAGCTGTACGGGGATCAGTACCGGGAATCCCAGGTACCCCACGTCATAACTCTCCAGTACCGTACCTGTAACCGGGTCGTTGGCGGTAATATCACTGGCGATGCCTTTGCTAAAAGGCATGCCTGCGGTAATAAGCAATATCAGAAAAAAGGAGAAAGTTTTTTCCATAATATCGTAACGTATCTCTTCCGGGTAACGTAAAAGATTATTAAGAAAACGTAAAATTAAAAAGTATACGTTTAATTAAATTGTTTTGTTGTTACTTTTTTAATGTTTAATTAAAAAACAAGTTATATTTTTGTAATTGTAAAAGCTTGGTTAAATTTGTGAATAAAACAGGCAAATGGACAATAATGAGGATCATCTGGTAATTAGCTTGAAACAAAAATTCGACATAATTGTTGATTTGCTTAACAGCGCCGAGGAAGAGCGCAAAAAACTCATCAAGGAAAAAAGGGAGCTGAACGAACAGGTTAAACTTAAAACGATTGCTTTCAAGGAGATGAAAAGGAAATACGATTCCCTTAAAGTCGCCAAGACAATCGTTAGCTCTGATGATGAAAAACACGATGCAAAAATTAAAGTAAACAGAATTGTGCGGGAGATAGATAAATGTATTGCTCTTTTGAACAGGTAGAATATAATTAATATGGACGACAAGCTTTCCATAAGGGTGAATGTGGCAGAAAGGTTTTATCCTTTGAAAATCGAACGCAGTGATGAGGAGAAGATAAGAAAAGCAGCAAGGCTGATAAACGAAAAAGTCTTACAATACAAGCAGCGTTACACCGACAAGGATTTGCAGGATTTTCTTGCAATGGTAGCGCTTCAATTTGTAATAAAGCTGATTGATTTGGAAGATAAGCCGGAGGGAGAGCCTTTATGGCAAGAATTGAAAGAACTGGAGCAGCAACTGGAAGATTTCATCCAAAATAAAAAGGATGTGAAATCGTTTTATAAGAGGAGCAGTAGCGTTCTTTGAACATATAAAAAAAAGAAATAATTTACCCGCATATTGTTTCTTTAATTTACGTAAAACTCAACACTTTACTGATTGGAGCAAGTCTCGTTTCAACGAGGTCAGGCCTGTTTACCGGTTAAACCCGGGATTTCTCCTTAGGGGGGGACACTGGAAGTCCGACTTGGAACGGTCACTCCACCCATGATAGATCGGGGTTTTAACAGTATATTAAAGGAACTTATGCGGGTTTTTTATACATATTATTCAGATAACAACAACAAAAACTAAAAGAAGTTATGGATATAATCATGATTACGGGCAACATTCTCGTACCTGGGATCATTATTGGTGTTCTTTCATTTATTGGCGGTGGCCTGGTGTCTTACGTCTTTTATCAGGCTATATTGAAGCGAAAACGTTTTAATATTCTGAATGAAGCTGAACTGGAAGCTGAAGTAATTAAAAAAGAGAAGATACTTCAGGCCAAAGAGAAATTTTATCAGTTAAAAACGGAGCATGAGAAACACATAAATGAAAGAAACCAGAAAGTAGTACAGGCGGAGAATAAACTGAAGCAGCGCGAAAGCGCGCTTTCCCAAAAGCTTGCAGAAACCCAGCGATCCAAACAGGAGGTCGAAACCATAAGGGACAATCTAAGCAATCAGCTGGAACTGGTAGAAAAAAAGAATGAGGAACTTGAACGCCTGCACAAGCAGCAGGTGGAGAAGCTGGAGGTTATCTCCGGTATGTCAGGCGACGAGGCGAGAGCACAGCTTGTAGAGTCACTCAAGGAAGAAGCAAAGACCGAAGCAATGTCTTTTGTAAATGAGATTATGGATGAGGCAAAAATGACTGCCAACAAGGAGGCTAAACGGATTGTTGTGCAATCAATTCAGCGTGTTGCAACGGAAACGGCCATCGAAAATTCGGTTACAGTCTTCCATATAGAAAGCGATGAGATTAAGGGACGTATAATAGGTCGGGAAGGAAGGAATATCCGGGCTCTGGAAGCCGCTACGGGTGTTGAGATAATTGTTGACGACACCCCTGAAGCGATAATACTTTCTGCTTTCGATCCTGTGCGGCGTGAAATTGCCAGGTTGTCACTTCACCAGCTTGTGACAGACGGCCGGATACACCCGGCACGTATTGAAGAGGTTGTTATAAAAACACAGAAACAGATTGAAGAAGAGGTGGTTGAAACGGGTAAGCGTACCTCAATAGACCTTGGTATCCACGGACTCCATCCCGAGCTGGTTAGGCTTTTAGGCAAAATGAAATACAGGTCTTCTTACGGACAGAACCTTCTTCAGCATTCGCGCGAAGTGGCAAACCTCTCGGCGATAATGGCAACCGAACTGGGACTCAATGCCAAGATGGCAAAGAGGGCAGGACTGCTGCATGATATCGGAAAGGTTCCTGATGATGAGCCTGAAATGCCTCACGCAGTGCTTGGTATGAAACTGGCCGAAAGGTACAAGGAAAAGGATGAGATATGCAATGCAATTGGTGCTCACCACGACGAGGTGGAAATGACAACATTGATTGCACCGATAGTCCAGGTATGCGACTCCATATCCGGTGCACGCCCGGGAGCACGCCGCGAAGTGGTGGAGGCTTATATAAAGAGGCTGAAGGACCTTGAGGCTATGGCGCTGTCATATCCCGGAGTGATGAAGACATACGCCATACAGGCCGGAAGGGAACTGCGTGTAATTGTAGGCAGTGACAAGATAGACGACAAGGATGCTGAAAACCTTTCATCCGATATTGCACGCAAGATACAGGATGAAATGACATATCCCGGTCAGGTAAAAATCACCGTGATAAGGGAAACCAGGGCTGTTAATTACGCAAAATAGCCTCATTTTTTTGACAGGCATTAAAAAAATATTAATTTTGTGTGCTTCAATAAAAGGCATACAGATATGTCCGGAACGAAAGGCGTAAGGTTATTGATTAAATAATCCTGCGCCTTTTATTCAAATAAATCATAATCCCCACTTCTCAGATCATACAGGATTATGTGACTGAGGGTGCGAAGCTATGAGAATACTTATTACGGGAACAGCAGGTTTTATAGGATTCCACCAGGCGAAAAGGTTTCTGGACCGGGGCGATGAGGTAACCGGACTTGACAGTATAAACGATTACTATGATGTGGAGCTGAAGTATTCGCGTCTCAGGGAATCAGGTATTGAAAGGGACAGGATTGAATACGGCAGGGAGGTCGGAAGCGTAAACCAGCCGGGCTATACTTTCATTCGGCTCAACCTGGAAGACAGGGGTGCGATGGAGAATCTTTTCCTTGAAGGAAGGTTCGATGTTGTTGTTCACCTTGCGGCACAGGCCGGCGTACGTTACAGTCTCACCAACCCCCGTGCCTATATTGAGAGCAACATAGCCGGCTTCATGAATATTCTTGAAGGGTGCCGCCACACAAAAGTCAAACACCTGGTCTATGCCAGCAGCTCCAGTGTTTACGGTTTGAACACAACAATGCCTTTTTCGGTTCGCCATAACGTCGACCATCCGGTCAGTTTGTATGCAGCAAGCAAGAAGAGCAACGAACTGATGGCACATACTTACAGTCACCTTTACAAAATACCTTCAACCGGACTCAGGTTTTTCACCGTTTACGGTCCGTGGGGCAGGCCGGACATGGCCCTCTTTATTTTCACAAGGGCCATACTGGAGGGCAAACCCATTGATGTTTACAATCACGGCAATATGCAGAGGGATTTCACCTATATTGACGATATAACCGAGGGTATATTACGCGTAACCGGCAACCCTCCCCGGGGGGATGCCGGCTGGTCCGGTGAAACGCCTGACCCGTCCGGATCACCGGCTCCATACAGGATTTACAATATAGGCAATAACAGTCCGGTACAGTTAAACGGATTTATTTCCGCCATTGAAAAAGCTCTTGGCAAAAAGGCCGAAAAGAACTTCATGCCGATACAGCCGGGGGAC
The DNA here is from genome assembly GCA_007125955.1 of Bacteroidales bacterium. GTDB lineage: Bacteria > Bacteroidota > Bacteroidia > Bacteroidales > PUMT01 > PUMT01. Next base: position 6,135 of record SLCF01000162.1, read on the forward strand.
GTTCCGGCAACATGGGCAGACGTTGAAGACCTGGTAAGGGATACCGGTTACCGCCCTTCCACGGGTATTGAAACCGGTGTGAAACGTTTTGTCGAATGGTACAGGGAGTATTATGGAGTTGAATGAATGGCTCCTCTCAATTATGAGTTTAGAGCAATAGTAATTTTAAATATGTTGACCTGATGAACAAGATCAAAAGTATCTGCTGCATAGGAGCAGGTTATGTCGGGGGCCCCACGATGGCTGTAATAGCACAGAGATGCCCCCATATTAAAGTAACAGTTGTGGATATAAACCCGGAAAAGATCGCAGCCTGGGAGAGTGATAACCTTCCCATCTATGAGCCGGGACTTTTTGAAGTGGTAAAAGAAGCAAGGGGGCGCAACCTTTTTTTCAGTACTGATATAGAGAAAGTCATCAGGGAAGCGGAAATGGTATTCATCAGTGTCAATACGCCCACCAAGACTTATGGACTGGGAAAGGGGAGGGCTGCAGACCTTAAGTTTGTGGAGTTGTCGGCAAGGAAGATTGCAGAGGTGTCGCATAACAGCAAGATAATTGTAGAGAAAAGCACCCTTCCTGTACGAACCGCCCAGTCGATTAAATCCATTCTTTCCGAAACCGGTACCGACCATAAATTCCAGGTTCTCTCCAACCCCGAGTTCCTTGCAGAAGGGACTGCCATAAACGACCTTGTCAATCCGGACAGGGTGCTGATAGGGGGGGACCAGACCCCCGGAGGACTGGAAGCTATTGATGCCCTTGCTGAAATTTATGCCAACTGGGTGCCGCGTGAAAAGATCATCAGGACAAAACTCTGGTCGTCCGAGCTCTCTAAGCTGACAGCCAATGCATTCCTTGCCCAGCGGATCTCTTCCATCAACAGCATTTCAGCTTTTTGTGAAGAGACAGGAGCTGATGTTGACGA
>SLCF01000039.1 GCA_007125955.1 Bacteroidales bacterium
ACCGTGCGTCTTTTCTTCAGTGAACCGCTGCATCCTTCTGCAGAAGAAAATCCCGGTTATTACTCTGCCAGCCACAATGCAGGAGAGCCTCTTTCAGTTTTCTATTTGCCTCCCCATTTCACTGAGGCAGACCTTCAGTTCTCAAAAACTTTCGAAAAAAATAGTATTTACACCGTTACGGTTGAAAACGGATTGTACGATTGCGCAGGAAACCCGGTAAAGCGAAAGAGCAGTGCAAAATTTGCCCTGCCTGAAAAGCCGGAAAAGGGGGATGTTATTATCAACGAGGTACTGTTCAACCCTCCTCCCGGTGGTGTCGAATTCATAGAGCTGTACAACCGTTCAGATAAAGTGATAGATCTTTTCGACATGGTGCTGGCCGAAAAATGTCCCGACACCGGCACAATAGATCCGGCTTACCCGATAGCCCCCGGAAGATATCTCTTATTCCCCGGAGAGTATGTTGTTCTTACCACCTGCCGGGAAACCATAAAGCGGTATTACGAAACACCCGGTCCATTTGTATTTGCAGAAATGGAGAGAGTAACAAAACTTAACAACGATGAAGGGCGGATTATCATTGCTGACAGGGGGCTTGATATTATTGATGATTTCAGCTACAGGGAAGATATGCATCATCCTTTGTTAACTGACTTTAAGGGTGTTTCCCTGGAACGGTTAAACTTTAACCGTCCCGCCTCTGACCAAACAAACTGGCATTCCGCATCCGAGAACTCAGGATTTGCCACTCCCGGGTACATCAACTCACAGTTCATCCAACCCGGAATAGAGATAAAAGGCGAAATACTTGTTGAGCCTGAAATATTCTCTCCGGATAACACCGGATACAATGATGTTGCCAATATAGTTTACAACTTCGGCAAGCCGGGGTATTTGGGAACAATAACAATCTATGATTCGAAAGGAAGGCTGGTCAGGCGACTTGTAAGAAATAAGCTTTTGGGAACTTCAGGGACTTTTTCCTGGGACGGCAGAAATGAAGCAAATTCTCAGTCGAAAATGGGAATCTATATAATCCATACCGAGGTATTCCATCCCGAAGGAGCAGTTAAACATTATAAAACACCGGTAGTACTCGGGGCCAGACTGCGATAACCTGCCTGTTACAGAGTGCTGCATGATCATTGAGCATGAACAGGAATAACCAGAATCCAATTAATAAGCGGCAAAATATCCGGCAATAAAAAGGGGGCGGAAAAGAGGGTCTGACCGGGATAGTCCGCCGGCGGATTTGTTATCACAGTGAAGAGAGTATCTCAGACATTATAAGAGTAATGTTTGGTTCCGCTTTTTCGGCAGCTCTTTTCACATCATCAATGGTTACTTCAACAATTTTACCCGGAATACCCAGATCTGTAATGATTGAAACAGCAAAACAAGGGAGCCCCATCTGCCTGGCAACAATAACTTCCGGAACAGTTGACATACCGACTGCGTCACCGCCGATTATCCGTAAATATTCATACTCCTTTGGAGTTTCAAGTGAAGGGCCGGTTATTCCAACATAACATCCTTCGTGTACTTTTATTCCATGCTTTTTGGCTATTTCATTTGCCTTTGAAATAAGTTCAGGGTCATAAGGCCTGCTCATATCAGGGAAGCGGGGGCCGAACTCTTCGTAATGTTTGCCTATAAGCGGACTTGGAATGAGATTAATATGATCATTTATGATCATCAGGTCGCCTATCTCAAATGCAGGATTCATTCCGCCACTGGCATTTGACACAAACAGGTGTTCTATTCCAAGGTATTTCATAACCCTTACGGGGAAAGTTACCTCTTCCATCGAATAACCTTCGTAATAATGAAACCGACCCTGCATCACAACCACTTTTCTGCCACCGGCAGTTCCAAAAACAAGTCTGCCGCTATGGCCTTCAACGGTTGAGACCGGAAAATTTGGAATTAATTCATATTCCAGCACAACTTCAACTTCCATAACATTAACCATCCTGCCCAGGCCGGTACCCAGGATAATCCCCGCACGGGGTTCAAATCCCGTCTTATTCCTGATAAATGAGGTGGTTTCTTTTATTTTTTCCAACATATCTTGTAATTTTATTATTGAAACGTTCCCCTTCATCACCGGCAAACAAAACCTCAACGGAAACATAATAAAATGATCTGTTTATATCCATTGTCTCTTTCTCAAACTTTCTTAATCGTACCGCATCCTTTTCCGTAGTTATAATAATCTTGTTTTCACCTTCAATATTATTGAACGTGGCAATTATCCTCCGGATGTCCTTCCTGGTGAAACGGTGATGATCAGGAAAAGAAAGTGTAGTGATATTTGTTGAGATTCCCCTGAGGTATTTTTTAAAATAACGTGGTGTTGCAATTCCGGTAACCATCAGTATATTTGGCTTGCTTTTCTTAAGCTCTTCCTCTGATTTGTGCAGTTCATGAGGTGAGAAAACTCTTGTAAGAGTGCCGTAGCTGTATGTGGTAAAATAAAGTGACTGAAAAGGGTAAAGATCGAGCTCTTTCATTACTATCCTTCTGTCAATGGGCTTCAAAGCATAAGGAGACTTGGTTACAATTACAATTGAAGCCCTCTGTTTTGCCCTTGCCGGCTCTCTGAGCCTCCCAACAGGGAGCAGCTGGTCTTTTGATAACGGACGGTTATAATCTACCAGCAGGATCGATAATCCCGGTTTAACATACCTGTGCTGAAAAGCATCATCCAGGATAACAACATCCAGTCCCGGATAATTGGTCATAAGCCTTTTTATACCCCTCCTTCTTCTTTCATCGACAGCTACTGCTACATCAGCGAATTTCTGCTTGATCTGCAGGGGTTCATCGCCTACATCCTCCACTTCCGAATCATTTCTCACACACACAAATCCTGATGTTTTTCGTTTATAACCTCTGCTCAGAACGGCAACCGAATAGCTTTTTCTAAGTTCGGCAACAAGGTATTCTACATGAGGCGTTTTTCCGGTTCCGCCAACGGTTATGTTCCCGACGGAGATCAAAGGAATGTCAAAAACTGTTTGTTTAAGCAGCCCCACACCAAAAAGAAAGTTGCGCACAAAAACAACCAGCCCGTAAATTAACATGAACGGGAACAAAAGGATCTTCACTATTAACGGACGCTGCCTCATTATGAAGAAAAATGGGGTGATAAAACGAGGCCAATTTACAAAAAGAATGAGATATCACCGCATTTGCCCTTTAAAAATAGTTACTTCTCAATACAGCTATCCGGATCAATTATATGAATATCCATTGCCATATATTTATTTTATTGATAATTGCCCGGAGACATCTCTCCCGGTCTTCAGCTATACACTTTAATAAACAGTTATCTCAAATGGAAGCCTTGCCTGTACCCCTTCCATTTGCATTACCTGCTGTAACATATCGTAGTAACGAAAAGATTCTCCCAGTTCTTTGCGTATTATTCTTTCCCTTATGCCACTGGTAAACTGATCCATAATCCTTTCAAACGGATCTTTCAGTACCGGCAAAGAAACGATCCGGTACTCCTCCAGTCCGGCATCCTCAATTGCAATTTCAATAGCTCTTTCCATTCCCCCGAATTCATCAATCAGCCCTATCTCCAGGGCATTAGCACCACTCCATACCCTGCCCTGGGCTATTTCATTCACCATGCTCTCTTCCATCCCTCTCCCTTCAGAGACACGCTCAACGAAAAGACGGTAAATATCTTCAATGCCATCCCTGATAAACTCCCTCTCAGTTGGAGTCATAGGCCGGAAAATCGATCCCAGGTCTGCGTGTTCATTTGTTTTAGCCACATCAAATGTAATCCCCAGCTTTTCTTCGAAAAACTGACCTGTATTGGGCAACATGCCAAACACTCCAATCGAGCCGGTAAGCGTCTGCGGGTGAGCTACAATTTTATCAGCTGCAGCCACGATGTAATATCCGCCTGATGCTGCAAGATCACCCATGGATGCAATTACCACCTTTTCCTTTGCTGCCTCTTTTACCTCTCTCCATATTACTTCTGAAGCCAGTGCGCTGCCTCCTCCGGAATTAACCCTGAAAACGATAGCTTTGACATTTTTATCAAGCCTTGCCTCACGCAGCGCTCTCGATATCTTGTCGGATCCGATCATTTGCTGACCGCCTTCCCCAACATTTATAGTTCCCTGTGCATACACAACAGCAACCTTGTCTGAAGGGAAACGCTTGAATTCACGTTTTCCCGGTACATTGGCATATTTTGGGAGGCTTACTGTCTTCAGATCCTCATCCTCCTCAATACCTGTTAACTCCTTTAGTTCATTAATTACCTCATGACGGTATTTCAGCCCGTCAACAAATCCATACTCAAGGGCCCTCTGATCATTTCTTATTGTAAGCCCGGATGCATAAGCATTTAGTCTTGTTACATCAATACCGCGGCTTTCGGATATTTTTTCAAGCATATGTTCCCATATGGATGAGATATAGGTCATTATCTGCTCCCTGTTTTCCGGGCTCATCCTGTCCTGCATAAAAGGCTCAACCGCACTTTTAAATTCCCCGTGACGGACTATCTGGGGATCAATTCCAAGCCTGTCAAGTGCATTCTTGAAGAACATAATCTCCGTACGCAATCCCTGAAAGGCTATACCTCCTGAGGGTGTCAGATACACTTTGTCAGCGATGGATGCAAGATAATATGCCGGCTGAGAATAGAGATCGGAGGAAGCTATTATAAATTTACCCGATTCCCGGAAATCTTCCAGGGCTTCACGTATCTCTCCCAGCGTTGCGATGCCTGCTGAAGGAATGGATATTTCAAGGAATATCCCGTCAATATTTTCATCTTCCTTAGCTTTATTTATGTTTTCCAGAATTTCGTTGAGCCCGAGGCTGGATCGGAGGCTCATGCTAAAAGGGTCAAAGCTGTCGAAAGGATCCTTGGAACTTCTGTCATAAACTGTTTTGTCGAGTTCCAGATGCAACAGAGTGTTGGGCCTGATCACCGTTGTCCTGTCAGTTGATGCGATCATAACACTTATGATGCCCATAAAAATAAAGAAGATAATAACCATGGCGACCATCACTCCTACAACGGAAGCCAGCAGGTACTTGAAAAAACTTTTCATAATGATTTTGATTTATTATTGTTTAAAAATAGTTATTGTAGTTCATGAAAGCAATTGAAAATACTTATCTGGCCAACAGTTTTGATGAACATCTTAGCCCGAAACTGATTTTAATTTTTGCAAAATTTGCAATATAAAGTTAATGAAAATCTTGCTACAACAACAAAAAGGAAAGAACTGGTTGAAAAAAATGTTGCAGGTTTGAAAAAACGGCCGGCAGGCTCGACGAAAACCACAATCCGTTACTGATGCTGGTGAAGCTGAAAAAAAGACCTCCGGCTCAGATTAATCTGATAAATGGTAACAATAATCTCCTGTTTCTGTTAATTTTGTTTGTTTGAACTAAACCTGTTACATCTTATGGCAACGGTATATCTGCTGACAGGAGGAAACAGGGGGGACCGGACTGGTTACCTGAAAAGAGCTGCCGAACTTGTGGAGGAACAAATAGGAAAGACCGGCAAAAGATCTTCGGTTTATGAAACGGAACCCTGGGGCTTTACAGACAGCTGCAATTTTTACAACCAGGTTTTGATGGTTTCCACTTCCCTAACGCCTAAACAGGTTCTGGATGCAATACATTCTATTGAAAAGGAGCTGGGGCGAAAACGGAACAGTGATCAATCCATACCCGGCGATCGGCCATCCGGAGATAAATACTTCACCGGCAAAGAAACCTGTCCGGGCAGTCAATTTTCCGGCACTGAAAACAATACAGGCGGCAGCTGCCGCCCAGGTGAAAGCTTCTCGTCCGGCAACGATGAACAGGCAGGTGCAGGTCGCCCCGGAAGCAGGAAATACGCTCCAAGGACCATAGATATAGATATTCTTTTTTATGATGACCTGGTGCTGATGGGTGAGGACCTCACCATTCCGCACCCCTGTATCGGGAAAAGGCGGTTTGTACTTGAGCCGCTCAATGAAATTGCGCCCGGACTTGTTCATCCCGAAAACAGAAAAACCGTTTCACAGCTTTTATGTGAATGTGAAGACCCCCTTGAAGTTAAGCGAAGAGGCAATGACGGCCGGGAATGATTGTATCCTGTAACGAACATTGAATCAGCAAAGCCGGTTCAGATCATCCCCTCATCCGCAAAACTTAAATAGGTGTGGTCGGTAATAATAATGTGGTCGAGTACCTTCATCTCCATTAGATCCGCAGCAGAAACAAGTTTTTCAGTGATCTTCCTGTCGGATTTGCTGGGCTGAAGGTTGCCAGAAGGGTGGTTGTGACAGACAATAATTGATGAAGCAGAATTCAATACAGCATGTTTGAGAATTATCCTTATATCGGTGACCGTTCCGGCTATGCCGCCCTGACTAACACGGATTCTTTCAATCACACGGTTTGACCTGTTAAGCAGAAGTATCCAGAACTCCTCGTACAGGAGGTCACACAAAAGCGGTTGAAAAATTTCATAAACTTCCCGACTTGTAGTTATTTTAGGCTTTATATCGTCGCCTGTTTGCTGCCTGCGACGCCCCAGCTCCAGCGCAGCTGCAATGGTAATCGCCTTTGCCGAACCAATCCCTTTGAAATGAGTGAACTCCTTAACAGACCACTTTCCCATCTCGTTCAGACTGTTGCCCGCCTTGTTGAGGATTCTCTGGGAAAGCTCAACAGCAGTTTCACTTTTGTTACCGGAACCGATAATAATTGCTATTAGTTCAGCATTGCTCAGGGATGAAGCGCCGTTGGCAAGAAGTTTCTCCCGGGGCCGGTCACTTTCTGCCCACTCCCTGATGCGCAATCTTTTTTGATCATCCATGGGGAAAAAGTTATTTACCCCAAGTTAATAAAAAAGAATCGAGTAGGAGGAAAATAAAATAGTTTTCCTCCTATTTTATTTTCCGACCTCTCACACCACCGTACGTACGGTTCTCGTATACGGCGGTTCCTTATTTCACAACTCTTACCGCTTCATA
>SLCF01000102.1 GCA_007125955.1 Bacteroidales bacterium
AATTAATCCTTAAAAATCAAGGGCCTATTTATACCTGGTTATTTCACCCGACTTAAGTTTCTTCATATAGCTTTTCATCTCTTTGCTGATTTCGGGAGCCAGAATTAACAGTCCGGCCACATTGGGAAATGCAAGCGTAAGAAGCATCATATCTGAAAAATCAATAACCGACCCCATGCCGGATGAAGCTCCTATAACTATGAAGAAAAGGAAAACCAACTGATAGAAAAAAGTTGAAACTTTTTTAGATCTGAACACCTTTTCTGAAAACCTGCCCGTTAAAAAGTCAAATCCTTTCAGACCGTAATAAGACCACGATATCATAGTGGAAAATGCAAAAAGCAATATGGCTATACCCAGCAGGTAAGGGTACCACGGGAACACCGTTGCAAAGGCAGCCGATGTGAGCTGTGTGCCTTCGAGTCCTTCAGGATTTAGGTGCAGGCCTGTAAAAATTATAACCATTGAGGTCATTGTACAGATAACTACCGTATCTATGAAGGGTTCGAGCAATGCCACCATTCCTTCGCTGACAGGCTCCTTCACCCTGGCTGCAGAATGGGCTATGGCCGCCGAACCGACTCCGGCCTCACTCGAAAAAGTCCCCCGCTGTATCCCGACAATAAGAACCCCTATAATTCCGCCTCTTATTGAATCGGGTGAAAAAGCCCCTCCAATGATCAGTTTGAAAACATACCCTATATCTGCAATATTTATCGCTATTATTACAAGACTGGTAAAGACATATAACACCGCCATGAAAGGCACTATTTTGGATGTTACCCGGGCAATACTCCTGATCCCTCCGATAATAACTATCCCCACCAGAAAAGCCAGTATTAATCCAAAATGAAACCCGTAAGGAGCAAGGGGAGGAAACATATAAACCATCTGTGAAAATGCCTGGTTGGCCTGGAACATATTGCCGCCGCCCAGTGATGCCATAACTATCATCACTGCAAAAAAGAGTGCAAGTACCTTTCCTATAAACCTGAATCCTTTTTTTCTGCCCAGGGCATCCCTCAGATAATACATCGGTCCGCCCGAAACCACACCGTTCTCGTCAATTTTTCTGTATTTCATCGCCAGGGTACATTCGGCGAATTTGAGGGTCATCCCGAAAAAGCCGGCCATGATCATCCAGAAAGTGGCTCCGGGTCCGCCGATCGAAACAGCTATGGCTACCCCTGCTATATTACCCAGACCAACAGTTGCCGAGAGAGCCGTTGCCAGTGCCTGAAAGCTGGAAACCTCCCCGCTGTCGCCCGGTCTGCTGTACTTGCCCCTTACAAATGTAATTGCATGTCTGAACCCCCTGATATTAATGAAGTTCATTTTAAAGGTGAAGTAAACCCCTCCCAAAAGCAGCCAAAGAACCACAAGAGGCACCCTTGCGCCCACATCAAACCCAAGTGCTGCAACCGGGTCCCAGAACAGGACACTTTCAATATTCTCAACAACAGGTTCCAGTGCCGCATCAATCCTCCCGGCAACGGTTTGATCTCCTTCAGAAGCAGTAAGGGGGAGGCTGACCATAAGCAATAAAAGAACCGGAAGCAACTTTCTCATATTGAATTTATTTGCATTCAAAAAAAGGGAGGCAATGGTTAATGCCTTCCCTTAATTGAAATCGTTCATATAACCGGTAAATAACCCATTCTTCTAAAGCTTCAGGAATCCCAGTCCGTAAAGGAATACAATTGCAATAGCAATGGGTGCCACAAATTTGATAAGAAATATATAAGCCGGGAAATACCTTACCCTGAGAGTGTTTTCATTTGAAACCTCCTCTCTGGTCCTGGATGATCCGAGGTACCACCCGATAAACAATACTATGAGCAATCCCCCGAGAGGAAGCAACACATTTGATGCAGTAAAGTCCATCAAATCAAAAAAGGTTGTTTTGAAAATTGTCACATCCTCCATAGCACCGAAAGATAATGTGCAAAGCACCCCCATCATTGTTATAACAATTGCTGCAAAAACTGCAGCTTTTTTTCGTGTAAGGTTAAGCTCCTCCTTCAGATATGCCACAACAACCTCAAGAATGGAGATTGATGAGGTCAGGGCCGCAATTCCCAGGAGTATGAAGAAAATAAGTGCAAAAAAGTAACCACCCGCCATTTCCTGAAAAATATTGGGAAGGGTTACAAAAACAAGCCCCGGTCCCGATTCGGGATCAATGCCGAATGCAAATACAGCGGGAAATATTGCAATCCCGGCAAGCATGGCTATTAAGGTGTCGGCTATGGTGACCTGTGTTACAGTGGAGCCGAGATTCTCCTTTTTGGAAACGTATGAACCGTAAGTAATAAGTGTTCCCATACCAAGACTTAGAGAAAAGAAAGCCTGACCAAGAGCCGCAAGTATTCCCTCGGTTGTCAGTGCGGAGAAATTGGGTCTGAAAAGGTATCCAACACCTTCAACTGACCCTGGAAGGGTAAGTGAACGTATACAGATAACAATGATCATCACCACAAGAAGTGGCATAAGTATTTTTGTGTATTTTTCTATGCCGTTCTTTATGCCGGCCATCACAATCCAAAGGGTTACTCCCATAAAAATGAGCTGCCAGAAAAGCGGCCGGAAAGTCCCGGTATGGAATGTTTCAAACAATCCCGATATTTCTGCTTCACCCTTTCCGGCAAAAGAATCTGTAAGGGCCTTTACTATATACTCAAGCGTCCACCCGGCAACGGTACTGTAAAAAGCAAGAATAAGAAATGCTGCTGCAACCCCTATCACTCCCACAAAGTACCAGGGTGTTCGGGGTGCCAGCTTTTTGAAGGAGCCTATTGCATTCCTCTGCGCTTTCCTTCCGATAGCAAATTCGGACAGCATTACGGGCATACCTATAGCCACAATGAATAAAAGGTATACTAACAGAAATGCACCTCCCCCGTTTTCCCCAACTACATAGGGAAATCTCCAGATATTGCCCAGTCCCACCGCGGAACCTGCTGCTGCTGCTATTACACCGAACTTGCTGGTAAAACTATCGCGGACAGGTAGATCAGATTTTGCCATCTTTTTATGTGTAAATTATATGCTTTAATAAGATATATTCCAAAAAGATGGCAATATTATAAAAAATGTTTGGTTCTCCAAATCGGTTATATGAATATGTTAATATATTTTTCGACGGATCCACTTTAAGATACAGGAAAGTCTGTTACTCTTATAACTATCATTTTTATAAATTTAACCGGGACACTTTAATCGGTGGACTTTCACCACCGAGTTATCTGCCATGCACGGCACACAAAAACAGGCCGGCCTGATTGGCCGGCCTGTTAAATACCCGGTCGGTTTTTCCTGATGATCAGGCAAGATCAATTTCGCTGGAAAGATAGACGTCCTGTATCGCATTCAAAAGCTTAACACCTTCTTTCATCGGCCTCTGGAATGCTTTTCTTCCTGAAATGAGTCCCATTCCGCCAGCCCTCTTGTTTATCACTGCAGTTTTTACCGCATCAGCCAGATCGGATGCTCCCGAAGAGGCTCCACCGGAATTGATAAGTCCCGCACGCCCCATGTAACAATTTACAACCTGGTAACGGCACAGGTCAATCGGGTGATCGGTTGTCAGTTCGGAGTAGACTTTTTCATGGGTCTTGGCGAATTTAAGTTCTTTGAACCCTCCGTTCAGTTCGGGAAGTTTTTGCTTGATAATGTCGGCCTGGATAGTAACACCAAGGTGGTTTGCCTGGGATGTCAGATCCGCAGCCACATGGTAATCCTTGCCTCCGGACTTGAAATCACTGTTCCTTGTATAACACCATAAAACAGTTGCCATTCCAAGTTGATGTGCCAGCTCAAAAGCTTCAGCTACCTCTATGATCTGACGCGATGACTCCTGCGAACCGAAATATATGGTTGCTCCCACTGCAACGGCTCCGAGATTCCAGGCCTCCTCAACGGAACCGAACATGATCTGGTCATATTTGGTTGGATATGTAAGCAATTCATTGTGGTTCAGTTTCACAATGAAAGGTATGCGATGGGCATATTTGCGGGAAACCGAAGCAAGCACCCCGAAAGTTGAAGCTACTGCATTGGCACCTCCTTCAATAGCCAGTTTTACAATATTTTCAGGATCGAAATAGATCGGGTTCGGAGCAAACGAAGCTCCGGCTGTATGTTCAATTCCCTGGTCAACAGGCAATATGGAAAGGTATCCTTTATCTGCCAGGCGGCCATGGCTGAAAAGTTGCTGCAGGCTTCGAAGCACTTTGGCATTCCTGTTGGAGGCGAAAACGACCCTCTCAACAAAGTCCGGTCCGGGCACATGCAACAAATCCTTTTTTACTGTTTTACTTTCGTGTTTCAGAAGATAATCGGCTTTATCTCCAAGCAGATCAATAATATTGTTTTTTGACATGGCTTTATATTTTACAGATTAAACTTATATTTTGAACGATTCGGCTTTATAAACAAACCGGATTAAATTTTTTTACCCGGTCTTAATCTATAAAATTAATGAAAATTTGAATGCAATCAAACCCTCCGGAATTAAATCCGGGTTTCCGTAAACACTTTTAATGCAGATAAGAATCGCCGTCCTAAAACGGATACCCTATACCTATATTTATAGTAAAATCCCCGGGGAAGTCAAACCCCCTGTTTGCATGGATCCACCTTTCACCGGGAGGATCCCTCGGGTCCCTCATTTTCAGCCCCGTATCAATACGCAACAAAAAAAAGGAAAAATCAAAACGTAACCCAAATCCTGTTCCCACTGCTATTTCATCATAAAACCTGTCAAACCGGAAAAGAGCCCCCTCCCGGCCGTCACTTTTATTGATTGCCCAGATATTGCCTGCATCAAGGAACAATGCCCCCTCCAGCACCCAGAACATATCAAAACGGTATTCCAGATTGGCCTCCAGCTTAACATCTGCAGTTCTGTTGGGGAATGTACGGTCAATCGGGTCATGGAAAGATCCCGGACCGAGTGATCTGACCTGCCAGGCTCTTATGCTGTTCGCACCGCCTGAAAAATACTTCTTCTCAAAGGGCAGTGCATCTGAGTTGCCGTACGGTACACCTGCCCCTGCAAAAAACCTTCCGACAAGGGTGTTGTTATGATTCAGCTTCTTGTAATAGCGAAAATCGACATCAGATCTTATGAACTGGGCAAAAGGGTTGCCCAGGATATGGTAGGAGCCGTTCTGTTTTTCCATTTCAGAAAGACCGGCAAATGCAGAAAACAGATTACCCCCGGTTTCAAGGTTTGCCCTGAAATAGACAAAGTCGCGCCTTCTTCTCAGATCCTGATTATTGAAAATGAAACCGTAGCTGGTTTCCGAAACCAGGTGGTCGCGGAAACTAGACTGCAGATTGTAGAGGGTTATCAGGGAATCAAATTCGGGTGTGGAAGAGGGAAGTTTCACAAAATTGAATTGGGCAGGTGTTAATATATGGGTTGTATATTCCGATCCCTGCCATTCATAACTAAAGCCAAGGTTTGCAATGGTACGGGTATAATCAGGCCTTTGCTGGTAATTATAAGCTGCGGTAAAATTAGTCCTCGGGTTATAACGCCTGGTTATAGAAACCGAGCCTATGTGCGGCAAAAAACCGGGAAACTGCATATTTGCCTCAATGCCGTACTCATATGTATTGTCAAGGGATGTGCCTTCATATCCGTGAAGTGACTCAATGGAACCCTTAAGCTTCAGGTTGAGTATCTCCGCCCCACCGAAAAAATTCCTGTGCTGGTACATCAGGTTCCCTCCGAAACCAAAATCGCCCGACGAGTTGGTGCCTTCTAATTCAACTGTATAAGACTGCGTTGCAAAGGGGGTGAGCTGCAGGTAACAGTCAAGCAGATGCTCATCGTTTGTACTGTTATTTTCAGCTTCCCTGAAACGTATATTGATCAGCCTGAAATACCGAAGTGAAAAAAGATGCCTGTAGGTTTCATCCACATCATTTCTGCTGTAAAGCTCTCCCGGGAAGATAAACATAGACTGGGCTATAATTCTTGGATTTATCTTAAGTTCTCCCTTGTGCAGAAAATACATATCCCTGTAGAGAGTTGTGTCAAAACCTGTATAATACTCATCCTGCATAGACAATGCTTCTCTTGGGTTATAATCGGTATAAATGAAGATTTTGCCTGTATGGTAGCGCTTATGGCTAACCTGCTCGTATGTGTTGTTTTCGAGCCTTTCGGGATACTTGGTAATGCCAACGGTAAGATCTGCCAGATTCTGACCCACTGTGGTATCTGCTTCAAAATAGATAAACTCCCGGTTAAAATTGTAATACCCCAGATTCCTCAGGTATCTTTCAATCCGGTTTCTCTCCTCCTGCAGAAGATCGACATCAAAAATATCGCCACTTTGCAGCAAACTGTTTGCAGTATCTTCCAGCACTATATCTTCCAGGGCTTTATCCTCAAAATCATAGGAAATATCATTCAGTCTTAAAGGCTCATTTGCTTCTATACTGTAAGTAACCCTTGCTCTCTGGCGGCGGAATCTGACTGAATCGTCAACTTCGGCATTGTAAAAACCCTTGTTTCTTAAATACTGCTCAATCTGCCTGACTGCCCGCCCTGTTTCGAACCTGTCAAATATCACCGGTTCCTCACCTATCCTCCTCAGCCAGTCGTGAGGCCATCCATCCTTTTCAGGATTTGACATATTGTATAGCATCAGATTGAAAGGGACACCCACTATCCGGTTGTTAGGCTCCTGTCTGAGATAACCCCTGACCTCGCTCCTGTCAATTTCCCGGCTGTCTGTCCTGACCCTCATCCTTGTAAGCAGATACTCATCTTCAGGTACATGACGGGTAAGTCCGCATGAAAAAAAAAGCTGCGCCATTGCTAAAAAAACAAGCACGCAAAGTAAGCCGGGAGCATTATTTTGTTCAGGTGAAAGCAATGAATGAAATATTTGACAACAAAAATAATTATATATATTGCAACTGCAATAATATAACTTTGCC
>SLCF01000094.1 GCA_007125955.1 Bacteroidales bacterium
AGGATGCCGGGCCTGGCTTCCCTGTTTTGCCGGTAACAGTCAAAAATCATATCAAGGTAAAACCGGGCTGTAGTTTCAGGTCCCAGTCCCCCGATTATTCCGGCTGTTTTCATTGCTTCTCATTTAGCATGTTAAAGTTAATTTTATCAATCCCCTTCCGCTGTAAATAACAACATAAATAATGCATAAAGATAATTAAACTGGTCAGACAGGATAATCATTGAGAATAAAAAGAGATTGTTTTAACTATGACTGAATTATAAAGTCAGCCGGAATATTTCAGAAGGCTGGTATACTGAATTATAAAAAATAAGCAGTTTACAGATCATATATATCTGCCGGGATCAGAACCCTTTAGAATTCAGCATTTTTATTATTTTATTGAACCTGTTCCTTGCTGTGGGATAGCTTACATTCAAATGAACTGCCATCTCTTTCAAATTTCCGTTCAGTTTTATATAATCAATTATATAACGCAGATCTTTTGATGATAATCTTGCCAGCGGCGGTAGTTCAAACTCACCGGTTACCTCAGTATCACAATCAGCGCAGTTCAGATGCTTTATAATCAGCTTCCCCCCGCAAGCGGGACAAACAAGAGGGCATTCAACCGGTGTAGAAGTGGCAGGATCATTTTCCTTGCTCATAAATTGTTTAACTTTACTAGTTAGATTTTATCCAAATAAATTGACTCCGCAAGTTAATAAAACTTAATTAATTGACACAGAATTTTCGTTTTATTAATATTTTATTTAACTTTTTATAATTAATATCAGTCCACTTCAATCTGAGATAATTAAGTTTAACCATTTATGCAAAATGATAAATTCAGGGGTGTGAGCTGCAATAAAGGTAATCCGCGGTGGGACGAGTGCACAACAAGGCCGGGGAAACTATATTACCGTGAAGATATAAGAGGGCCATTCCTGAGGGATTACAACAGGATTCTGCATTGCAAGGCATACAGGAGACTAAAGCACAAGACACAGGTTTTCTTTGCCACCGAGAACGATCATATTTGCACAAGGATTGAGCATGTCAATCACGTATCCTCGGTGAGCTATACTATCAGCAAGTTTCTCGGACTTAACACCGAACTTGCCAATGCAATCGCCATAGGCCATGATCTGGGTCACGCCCCGTTCGGTCATGAAGGGGAAAAAGTATTGAAAGATATTGCCAAAAAAGATCTGGGGGAAGAGTTCTGGCATGAAAAAAACAGCCTCCGTTTCATAGACAAGCTTGAAACTCTAACCAGTCCGGAAGGCCGGGAAGAAAACCTCAGCCTCACCTATGCGGTAAGAGACGGAATTGTTTGCCATTGCGGGGAGGTTGACGAGAACTCAATTTATCCGAGGAAGGAGTATATTAATTTGTCAGATATTTCCGAACCGGGTGAAGTATCCCCCTACACATGGGAAGGTTGTGTAGTTAGGATAGCCGACAAGATCTCCTATCTCGGGCGGGACATAGAAGATGCGCTGACCCTTCAGATTCTCAATATATCGCAGATAAGGGAACTGAAGGATATAATAAGGAAAGACATTATAAAAGAAGAATTCAATATCAGCGAAATAAATAACACTGCACTGATGCATGAGTTCATAATGGATCTATGCACTCAAAGCAATCCGGATTCCGGACTCATTTTCTCGTCCGAATACCTGGAGTTTATCAACAGGGTTAAAGATTTCAATTACAAAAACATTTACCATCACCCGCGGCTGGAAAGCTTCAGGAAATATGCAAGACTGATAATTGAATCGATATACGTTAAACTTGATGATCAATATGATGGGAGGGAAACACTCTCTCACCTTACCAGGCAGGAAAGGGTTTATCCGGAACTATTCGGTTCATTCGGACAATGGCTGGTGAAGTATTCCGATATTTCCCCGGCGAAAAGGCCTGTCAAATATCAAAACCATATTGTTTACAACATTGACGACCGGGAAGATTACCGAAGGGCAATAATGGATTTCATTTCAGGTATGACCGACAACTATGCAATAAAGATATTCAATGAAATGATCAGGTTTATGTAACGGTGCTTATAATTCATAAATCAGACTGATTGAAGTAAAAATTTGCTTCACCGGGAAATTTTCAAACCGGGCTCTGTATTATTGGATTTTTTGTCAATTTTCACCAGCAGTGATTGATCCCTTTTTTAATTTTTTTTATCCGGAATATTTCAATGAAAAGAATTTTTGTATATTTATGAATCGCACAACACGTTTTTTAATACAGTTTTTAAAACCAGGCTTCATGTACAGAATTTCTTCACTTCTGTTAATTTTTTCATTACTCTTATTTTCATCCTGTAAAAGCGGGGTTCAGGATAGTGAAAACCACCTCCCTTTGGGTAATGATGCAAAAGTGGCATTAATGATCCTGGGCACCATTCAGGACGGGGGATCTCCCCACATAGGTTGCGACAGCGATTGTTGTGCAGATCTTTTTGAAACCCCCGACAAAGACAGAAAGGTAACTTCAATAGGTATCGTGGATTTTGAGAATAACAAAAAATACCTGTTTGACGCCACGCCTGACATAACAGAGCAAATGAAAATGCTGAAAAACTTTGCTGATCCGGCTTCTTCGGAAACACCCGATGCCATTTTCCTTACCCATGCACATATCGGACATTACACAGGCCTGATGTATCTTGGAAAAGAGGCTATGAATTCAGACAATGTGCCTCTATTTGCGATGCCCGGAATGAAAAAGTTTCTGGAAAATAACGGTCCCTGGGATATGCTGGTTGACAATCAAAACATCAAAATAACAGAGCTGCAAAACAGCAGGGGAGTTAAGCTGACTGATAATGTCAAAGTTACACCTTTTCTAGTGCCGCATCGCGATGAGTATTCTGAAACCGTGGGATACAAAATATCAGGGCCAAACAAAAAGGTGCTTTTTATCCCCGATATCGATAAATGGGAAAAGTGGGACAGAGATATCAAAGAAGAGATAGGGAAGGTGGACTATGCAATAGTGGATGCCACATTTTATTCGGGTAAAGAACTCAATAGAAGGGACATATCAGAAATACCCCATCCCTTTATAATAGAAAGTATGGCAGAATTTGAAGAACTGCCGCAAAATGAAAAAGAAAAAGTGATCTTTATCCATTTCAATCATACAAACCCGGTTATCAATCCGGAGAGCCCGGAAGCCAAAGAAGTAATGAACCGGGGGTTCAGGCTGGCACAAATCAATGATGTCCTGGAACTATAGAATAAAGTTTAAAAAGCTCAGTTCCAAACATTATTTTTTCGTCAAATCTAAAAAAATTGACAATCGTTCCTGATTATGGATGCGTTGTGTAAGAGGTTATAATTGAACCTGCAAAATGAAATCAAAATACTCAATATTTTTTCTCGTTGGATACTTAGCTTTGGTACCGGCTTGTTCAAAGGAAAAACAACCAGCAGAATTGCCTGAAATAATGACAATTCCTCCATCCGATATAAACTGGAGAGGAGCACGGGTTGGCGGAAAAGTGATTAACGATGGAGGGGCAAACATTCTGGATAAAGGTGTTGCCTGGAGTACTTCTCAATACCCAACACCAGCAGATGATTATAAAATGAGCGCAGGTGAAGGACCTGATGAATTCTCCAGGATACTGGTTTCGCTTCTGCCTGATACCAGGTATTTTGTGAGGGCATATGCCACAAATAAAGCAGGCACCGGATATGGTATGCAATTCGATTTTACTACAACTCCCATAAAAATCCCCGGTGAGGGTGTAACAGATATTGACGGAAATGAATACAAAACTGTTATTATCGGCAACCAGGAATGGATGGCTGAAAACCTTAGGGTTAATAATTATTCCGATGGTACACCTATAGAGGATGATGAGGATATTAACAATGATAACAAATTTGGCAGGCTTTACAGCTGGGAAACTGCTATGAACAATGCCTCTCAAAGCAACAGTAATCCCAGCGGTGTGCAGGGTGCATGTCCGGCAGGATGGCATATCCCAAGTGACAGCCAATGGGAAGAACTGATAAATTACCTGGAAATTAATTTTAATTTGATTAATTACTTTGAATCACCAACAAGAGGAGTTGGAAATGCTTTAAAAGCAGCCCGGCAGGTCGATCATCCCTGGGAAGGTGAGCATGCAACTTATGAGCATCCCAGGTGGGAAACTCACGACAGGCATTACGGAAGTGATGATTTCGGCTTTTCCGCTCTTCCGGGTGATGAAAGCGGTACAATTGTATACTGGCTTAGTACCACCGCTTGGAACTGGGCAGTTTATAATTCAAGATCAGATATAGAAAAAAGATACTGGTCTCCGGTACTTTCACATGTTCGTTGTGTTAGGGTTCTCTCTTTACAGGGTGAATAAATAATTATAAATTTTTATCTGTCCCTGGAAGCTGTTTAATGTCAAAAAAATGCCGTTGGACAAAATTTTTATCTAAATACACTCCCCTGTTAACCACTGAACAATTTTTTTTCATAATTTGTTTTGGTTTGTTTACAAACCCCTTGCAACCAAAAGTCATTTGCCTGCGGGTTATGAAATGCTATGGGAAGCCTGTGGGAATTGGCAATGCAGCCTTTTACAACTGATAATTATACATTTTAAAAAACAGAATTTATTACTTCAAACACTTATTTTATTCCTGTAATCTAATATTAACTTTAAGTATTATGTTATGAATAAAAATATTTTACGCCTTATTCCTTTCCTGGCATTTGCAGGAATATTTGTCTTTTTTAGTCACGGATGCGATAAAGATTCAGAGAGTGATCCGGTAATTGAAATTGCAACATTAACAACTGCAAGTGTAAGTGATATCTCTTTCACAAGTGCAAATAGCGGGGGAAATATTACCGACGACGGTGGCTCACAGATTACAGCACGTGGCGTTGTATGGAGTACCAGTGCAAACCCGACCTTGCAGGACAATGCCGGCCAGACTTCGGATGGTACTGGAGCCGGCACATTTACAAGCAGCATAACGGGTCTGGATGATGAAACTTCCTACTATGTACGTGCATATGCCACAAACAGTGAAGGCACTGCCTACGGAAACCAGGTTCAGTTCAGTACTTCCGCCTATTTACCTGCTGAAGTAACTACTGGTTCTATTGAAGATATAACTGATGATTCGGCCAAAGGAGGGGGAAATGTGACAGACGACGGTGGATCACCTGTAACTGCGCGGGGAGTGGTATGGAGCACAACCGAAGATCCTACTCTTGATGATAATGAAGGCTACACTTCAGATGGTAACGGAACAGGTGAATTTACAAGTGAGATAAGCGGACTGGACAATGAAACCAAATATTATGCCCGTGCTTATGCCACAAACAGTTGGGGAACTGCCTATGGTGAACAGGTTCAATTTACAACACTGTTTGGGACTGTTACAGATGCTGACGGTAATCTTTATGTGGCAATAAAAATAGGTGACCAGGTGTGGATGGCGGAAAACCTGAGAACCACAAAATACAATGATGAGACAGATATCCTGAATATAACAGGTGACAATCAATGGAAAGTCAATGAAACCACCGGGGCGTATGCCTGGTATGACAATGAAGAGAGCAACGGGGAGATATATGGGGCAATTTACAACTGGATTGCAGTTGAAACAGGGAAGCTTTGCCCAACCGGATGGCGTGTGCCTTCTGATGCAGACTGGACTGAGCTAACCGATTATGCAGGTGGCCTGGAAGTTGCCGGCGGCAAGCTGAAAGAGACCGGTACAGAGCATTGGGCCTACCCCAATGAAGGTGCAACAGACGAATATGAATTCGGGGCATTACCCGGCGGCACCCGCTTTGTGCTGGACGGTACTTTCAGGAATATCGGGGAAATCGGTTTTTGGTGGACTTCAACACCTGACGGTGCAAACAGGTATTACCGTGCAATGGGTTACGATGTAGCCAATGTTACAAGGTGGCGGACTTCAGATACAGCCGGAATGTCAGTTCGTTGCATCAAAGAATAAAACAACATTTATCTCCCCGGCTATTTTTTTCATAACTGTAAAAATGCGGAACTCCCCCATTTTTACCGCACGGCAAGTAAAACTAAAAAAAGTATTAACCTGCCATGATGCGATTAATGTGGATGGCTTAAAAGCGGTCGTTCAATGCTTTGGCATCGACATATATGATCGTAAAGCCATTGGCTGTCAGCTGAGGAAACTGTAATACCCGGCTCGGCATATGGCAACAAAAAACTATCCGATAAATCAGAATTTAGACCTCTTCCCGATAAAAAGAGCTCAATTATCGGTTAAACCCATTTACCTGAATTAACCCCTATCGGTTAAATATCAAATAAATATACGATCTGAAAGTTTGGCAGTATCAGTTTCTTATAAATTGCCGCTATTCAACAACTTTTACCCCTTTTGCTTGTGGACCTTTTTCCCCTTGTTCTTTTTCGAAGGTTACTTCCTGCCCATCTTCCAAATTCTTAAACCCTTCCTGTAAAATGTCAGAATGGTGAACAAATATATCTTCTCCCTCTTCTGATACTATAAATCCAAACCCCTTGCTTGAATCAAACCATTTAACTGTGCCTTTCATATTATTTTAGATTTAGTAATGAACTAATAAAGTAACAAATTTTTTTACTTCCTGCCAACTTTGTACTTTGTAACTTACCGCTTTCCAAATAAAAATTGTTTCTTATACTTGTGATAATAAAGTGCCACCCATTTTTCTTGACCACTGATATTCAAAAATAAGTTTGTCGTTTTATAAATAAAAGTGCTGATCTTTTCCTGTTTCAGGGGGTACTAAAAAAAACTAAGGCCCCTCATGCTCAATTACATGAAGGGTCTTTTTTGTAGCCTCACCAGGACTC
>SLCF01000023.1 GCA_007125955.1 Bacteroidales bacterium
CATGACAGCTACCTTATCAACCTGGGACATCCTGAAAAAGAAGCACTGGAAAAGTCGAGGACGGCTTTTCTTGATGAAATGCAGAGATGTGAGCAGCTTGGACTTGACAGGCTCAATTTTCATCCCGGAAGCCATCTTAATCAGACCAGCGAGGAGAAATGCCTGAAAACTATTGCTGAATCTGTGAATATTGCACTGGACAAAACGCGCGGTGTTACTGCAGTAATTGAAAACACCGCAGGTCAGGGCACCAACATGGGGCACACATTTGAACAGATAAAATTTATAATTGACCATATAGAGGACCGCGAAAGGGTGGGGGTCTGTATTGACACCGCCCATGCCTATTCTGCAGGGTATGATCTGAAAACGCCGGAGGGATATAAAAAGAGTTTTGAGCAATTTGACAGGATAATCGGCTTCGGATTGCTCAAAGGGATGCATATCAATGATTCAAAAAAGGAGATTGGTACCAGGGTTGACAGGCATAACCCGATAGGGGAAGGTACACTGGGGGAAGATGTATTTGTGAGGATAATGAGTGACGGCAGGTTTGACGGTATTCCAATTATACTGGAAACACCCGAGCCCGGCAGGTGGAAAGAGGAGATTGCTTTTCTCTACGGTTCAGTTAAATAGAATTCAAAACAGGAAGAGATAAATGGACATTCCGGGTATTGTGATAAAAGAAATAAAGGAATCTGAAACAGCTGTTTTTAAAGAACTGGCCTGGAGAACTTTTTACGAAACCTTTCAGGGTACTACTTCTGAAGAAAACCTGATTAAATATCTTGAGGAGTCGTTCAATGAAGAGCAGCTCAGATCCGAACTTCAAATTCCGGGCTCATATCTTTTCTTTGCATGGACAGGAAGGGAGGTGGCCGGTTATTTAAAAGTAAATACCGGGAATGCCCAGGGTGAGTTCAAAGGGAAAAATACAGCGGAGCTCGAGAGGTTATATGTCTTAAAGGAGTTCCAGGGAACCGGAGTTGGTCAGATGCTTTTTGAAAAAGCAGTTGATATTGCCATTGAGAAAAATGCCGAACTTTTATGGCTCGGAGTATGGGAGAAGAATGACAGGGCGATCAGGTTTTATGAAAAAAACGGGTTTGTTCAGGCAGGGGAGCACCTGTTTATGGTGGGGGAAGAGAGGCAAACCGATCTGTTAATGAAACGCTTAGTAAAATAGCATTAAAGATGCAAAATTTCACGTTGTTAAACCTTAATTTATAAATAATGAGACAGTTGTTCAGTTCCGTTTTGATGGCCGCAGTGCTTGCCTTACTTGCAGGCTGTTCTGAAAAACATATGATTCTTGCTGAAAAAAAGGCAGTTGAAAATGGTTTATTACCTGCAATTCAGGTAAAAGGAACCCCTTCTGTAAAGTTCAATATTCATGAGAGGATGGAGTACTACAATGTCCCCGGACTGAGTATTGCAGTTGTAAAAGAGGGCCGGATAAGGTGGGCGGACGGATATGGAATTGCAAATACAGAAACCGGAAAAATGGTTGATGAAAACACCCTTTTTCAGGCTGCTTCAATCAGCAAGCCGGTTGCTGCACTGGGTGTTCTGATGCTGGCTGAGGAGGGGCTGATAGATATTCATTCCGATGCTAACAATTATCTTAAAGACTGGAAGATACCCGGAAACGAGCATACCATTGAGGAAAGGGTAACACCCGCAAGACTTTTATCGCATACGGCCGGAATGACCGTTCACGGCTTCCCCGGTTACCCTCAGAATGATGACTTTCCGATTCTTACAGACGTATTGAATGGTAATGGAAATACTCCGCCGGTATTTGTGGATACTATACCCGGAAGTATATGGAGGTATTCAGGGGGAGGATACACAGTTATGGAGAAGGTTGTGGAAGATATTACGGGAGTTCCGTTTGAGGAGTTCATGGGTGAGAGAGTCCTGACTCCGCTGGGCATGTCAAACAGTACCTATGAACAGCCTCTTCCGGGGCATTTTCATGATGTTGCCAGTGCAGCTTACAACCGCCAGGGGAAGATAATTGAAGGGCTGTGGCATAACTACCCCGAAAAAGCTGCTGCAGGTCTTTGGACCACACCGTCGGATCTGGCAAGGTATTGTATTGAAATCCAGGATATAGTTTCCGGAAAATCTGCCGGAATAATTTCGAATGAAAGTGTAGTAAAGATGCTGACCAGACTACAAAATGACTGGGGGCTGGGCCCATCGTTAAGATGGGGTGCCGATTCGCTTATTTTTGAGCATGGGGGTAAAAATGCAGGATTCACAAACACACTGGTCTCATTTGCCAACCGGGGAGATGCGGTAATAATTATGGCAAACGGCGATGGCGCAAGAGAGCTTATAAATGAAATACTGAGGTCGGTTTCATATTATTATCAATGGGGGATCAGTTATCCCGAAATTGCCGAACCTGTTGAAATGCCAGGAGAGGTAGATTTGCTTACAGGTGAGTACGCTTATCGTATTGATGATAAAGATTTTGTTCTAAAGATAAACACAGAAAACGGGGAATTGTATGCTTCAAAAAATGAAATAAAAACTACACTGGTACATGTCGGAGAATTGCAATTCATTTCGGAAGATGGCGACAGGTATATATTCAGCAAAGAGAGGGAGCCTGGTATCTATTCCCTGATACTGAACCGCACTTTCAGATTATTAAAAGCGAAACGGGAATAGTTTGTTTAAATTTACAATTATCTTAGGGCTGATATTCAGATGTTTTAAAAAAAAAGTGTTTTTTTTTAAAAAAAAACTGCTATAAAACATGCTGATCCAATAAATATTTTATATTTGCCTAATAATAAGACACGGGAAAGGGCTCTCAAGCTTACCAGGAAAATGAAAATTACTGACGTTCTTTGATGAAAGACCGGTTGAAAGTTGTGAGCCCTAACTTAAACAGATTTTTTAATTTTTATGACACAATAAATCATTAACAGATTTTCGTTATGAAAAATGGCTTCAATGCGCCGGTTTTCAGACTGTAAAAACTAATATCCCGGTATTTAACCGGTGGTTTATATCAAAAAAACAGTGTTTTTATAATAATTTTTGTTAAACCAATTATTAATTGATCAATGAAAAAATTAGCTGCAATTTTTACAGTACTATTTCTTTGTTTTGCCTGTGACAAGGATGAATTACCAGAGGTGGAAACCCTGGATGTGATAGCTATTGACGGCCTTACGGTTGAACTCGGTGGAATAGTCCACAGTGAGGGAGGAACCGGCGGACAGGTACACCGCAGGGGTATTGTTTGGAATGCCGGAAGTGCAAGGCCTACTGTTGATAAACATGATGGAATGTCAACTTCCGGTGTAGGAGCAGGTGACTTTTCAGTTGTAATTATTGTTCCCAGTGCCGGAGAATACTCTTTCCGTGCTTTTGCAACAAATCAAAGAGGTACGGTTTATGGAAGCCGGAAAACATTTACTGCCGTTGAATAGAATCTGTTTAAAAATATGTTTTATTAAAAGGTTGAATGACTGCCCTGTCACAGGGTGGTCATTTTTTTATTAAAAGGATGTTTTTTTTGTTTAATTAATCCTTAACTTACTTTTGAAACTATTGTTGAACAAAATTCAGAGTAATGGACTTTCTACCTGTCGTACTGATCTTATTTGCCGGTATATTTTTTCTTGCCGTAATTGTTCTCACACTTGTAGCCCTGATAGATTTACTGGGAAGCCGCTTTAAGGATAATGACAAACTGGTTTGGGCACTGGTCATTATTTTTGTTACATTTATTGGACCTATACTATACCTTGTTATGGGAAGGAAGCAGAAAATCAAACCGGTTGAGGACCAAAACAACAAATAAATATTGTTATGTATAAGCTTTATGGATCAGTATCCGGTAAAGAAATTTTACTGATACTTCTGGTTTTTACTTTATCCGCAGCTAACTCTATGGTTCACGGCCAGGAAGAAACGGCAGATGATCCATCTGCTATTTTTAGCGATGCTTTCAGGGTGAATGCTCTTTTGCAATCGGGCTTTCGCTATTCATTAAATGATGATGACTTTCAGGGAGGGCGTACTTTTCGGGTCCCAAATGCACGAATAGCGCTAAGTGGTGCAATTGAAAACGGATTTTTCTACAGGGTGATGGTTAATGTTGCCAATGAGCCCAATCTGCTGGATGCCTATGTGGGGTACAGTCACAATAACGCTTTCAGATTAAAGGCCGGGGCGTTAAAACCACAGCAAACACAGGACTTTATTCCTTCTCCCGGGGATACCGATTTCATTGACAGGGCAAATATTACAGGTCTGCTTGTGCAGTCCTGGGAAATAGGAGTGTCTGCCGAAGGTGATATTGACGGGTTTTACTATTTCGGTGGTATATTTAACGGCACCAGGCTTTCCGACAACAATAACAACTCTTTCTACGGGATTGCAAGACTGCAGTATACTATTGACGACTTCTCCTACGGAAACCTGAAAGTTGCACTCCAGGGTTCTCACGGTGATTCTCCCGGAGTACGCAGTGGCAGCAACGGCCCCATGCTGAGGGGGACACGCACAATTTACGGAGGCGACATAAGGCTGGAAGGAGATCAATATTTGTTTGCTGCTGAGTATCTTGCAGGAGATGTCGAAATAGTGGCCCTTCCCGGCGAAAAGGAAAAGATCAGCGGGTATTACCTTACCGGAGGGTACAGTCTGACGGAAAGCACCATGCTGCTTGGCCGCTGGCAGTCATGGGGTTACAGGGAGACAGGTTTTCGTGATAACCAGGTAACATTTGGGGTTAACACCGATTTTACAAACCTTTCAATCCTGCAGTTCAACTTTGATACTTATTTACCAGATGAAGGGGATTCACAATTAGGGCTATCGTTCCTTTTCCAGATTCAGTTTTAGTCAATTAAACCCCGGGAAATAAATTGCCATCCAGGGTATGTAAAAATAATCGCCAGGTATTTTAAGTTTTTATGCATTTAACATAAAACACAGGTTTGTGCAAGTAGCAGATTATTATCTGAAATTCAACATTATCAAACAAATCCTGCAATTTATTGTTTTGCTTTCAAGAACAGATCAATTACTTAAATAGATAACCTTTGTATTGTTTATGCATGTATTAATTTTCGGCGGAACTGGTTTTGTCGGCAATAAACTTGCCGCGGAACTGGTGGCTAACGGTTATGATGTGTCGGTTGTATCAAGAAGTTCGGCGCGTGATGAAAAAAATGCCGTATCTAAAATTGGCAGAATTTACTGGGACACTTATTCCCCTCTTCCTGTTGATGATATTCCCAAAACAGATGTGATTGTAAATCTTGCAGGTGAATCTATCGGCAAAAGACGGTGGACGGGCAAAGTGAAAAAGGAGATACTCAACAGCAGGATAAGGGTTACCTCGGCAATTGCTGAAGCTATAAGCAAGGGCCTGCTTAAACCCAACCTGCTTATCAATGCTTCCGGAGCCAGTTATTATGGTAAAAGGGGGGATGAAAAGATAACCGAAACCGGAAAAAACGGGGATGATTTTCTTGCGCATGTTTGCCGTTTATGGGAAGATGAAGCGTACAGGGCTGAGACCGGAATGACAAAAGTGGTGACCCTGAGAACCGGCATTGTGGTGGGGGATAACATTGCAATCAGGAAAATGTCACTCCCGGTGAGGTTTTTTATAGGAGGTCCGACCGGTCCGGGGAATCAGTGGCATTCATGGATACACATTGACGATCTGATTGCGGTTATAAAGTTTATAATAGAGCAGCGCACGATAACGGGGCCGGTTAATGCCGTTTCACCTGAACCGGTTAGGAACAGGGAACTTTTCAGGACGCTTGGAGAGGTTCTGAAAAGGCCCTCCTGGTTCCCTGTACCCGGATTTGTGCTGAAAATAGTACTGGGACAGATGGCAGAAATGTTATTGCACGGACAACGCGTAATACCCGAAAAACTTCTCAACGCAGGCTATGAATTCAAATGCCCCGATTTAAAAAGAGCACTTGAGGATGTTCTCTGATCTTTTTCAGATACGGTGTTTTAAACAAGGGATAATATAATACTAATATATCACGCAAAAACCTGACTGTATGAGCGAGCTTATAGACAATTCAAATGCCCGTAAGAAAAAGCTGAAGGAGCTTATTTTGAAACTTCACAAAGGGGAATCCCAGGAGAAAGTAAGAAAAGAACTTATGGAAAGCCTGAGCAGTATACCTTACGGTGAAGTGGTGGAGGTGGAACAGGAGCTCATAAACGAAGGACTCCCGGAGTCTGAGGTCCTCAAATTATGTGATGCCCATTCGGCAGTTCTGCGCGGTAATGTAGACCTGTCAGCTTCTGCAGAAGTTCCCGAAGGGCACCCGGTGGATATTATGATAAAGGAAAACCAGGAGCTCAGGAAAGTGATTTCAGATGCAAGGGACCTTCTTGAAAAAATTGAAGCCGGTACCGAAAGCGATCTTTCTGCAGCCATGACTGCTTTAAGGGGTCATTTTAACAGCCTTTTTGATGTTGACAAGCATTACCTGCGTAAGGAGTATCTGGTTTTTCCATTTCTTGAGAATGAGGGAATTACCGGCCCTCCAAAGGTGATGTGGGGAAAGCATGACGAGATAAGGGAACAGATCAGGGGAAGCCTTGAGATACTTGGCATGAAGGATGTTGAAAGGGATGAGTTTTTGGCTTCGGCAGAGATTGTTATAAAACCGGCTCTTGAAGCTGTCGAAGATATGACGTTGAAGGAGGAGGAAATTCTTTTCCCAATGGCGCTTGAAAAACTTTCTGAATACCAGTGGCATCAGGTGAGTCAGCAATCACTGGAGTTCGGATTTTGCCTTTACGATCC
>SLCF01000109.1 GCA_007125955.1 Bacteroidales bacterium
ACCACACAACAGTTGTCACCAGGAGCATTCCCAAAAGTCCTGTTAAAGGCCCGTAACTCAGGAAATACTCGACTATCTCCCTTCCCGTTCCGTAACCGCCTCCAATAATAACCGACTGGAATATGAAACCGGGAAGAAGGTATTTCTTGAAAAAATTCTTGTTCAAAATGTCAGGATTTTAAAGGTTTCTGATTACCCTGACAAATATACATTAAATTTTTTCTGCGTAAAATTACACACAAACGCATGAAAAAATTATACACTATCATTTATTCTCCCGGAACCGCTTTCTGCGAATTTTTGCTGCGTGAATAGCCAGAACTGTTATTCAGGACTGGTGTTTACTGATACATTCCAGCAATCTTTCTTTCTTTATGGGCTTGTCTATATAGTCATTGCATCCTGCCTCTATTGCCCTTTTGGTGTCTCCCTCATGAACGAAGGCAGTCTGCGCTATTATTGGCAATTTTCGGTTAAACTCCCTTATCCGTCGTGTAGCTTCATAACCGTCCAGCACCGGCATTTTTATGTCCATAAGAACCAATGAAATGTCCTTATTTTCCCTGCAGATCTTAACAGCTTCGGCGCCGTTACATGCGCTTATTACACTGTAGTTCAGGTCAGCCAGCAAATATTTGAAATAGAGGAATGAGTTGTAATCATCATCGGCTACAAGTATTAGTTTCCCCCGGCCATCAGGATACTGCTCAGTATTGTATATAACACTTGATTTTGCTGTATTTCCGTTACTTTCAAGCGGTAACGAAAGATAGAAAACACTTCCTTTTCCGTATTCAGATTCCACATTTACCTCACCCCCGAGAAGCTCTGCATAAGCTTTTGATATTGAAAGGCCTAGGCCTGATCCCTCATGAGGTCTTGATATACTCAGGTCAGCCTGCACAAACCGGTCGAATATAGCTTCTATACGCTCGTCAGGTATTCCTGTTCCGGTGTCCTTGACATAAAATAATACATTATCATTCTCAATAGTACAGCCAATATCAATATAACCCTGTGAAGTAAACTTCAGGGCATTGGAAATGAAATTGCCGAGAATTGATTCCAGTTTGTTCTTGTCGGTTTTTATTACGGCATTTTCTGGTGGAATGGTGTTGAAACTCCTGAAGTAAAGTCCTTTTTTCGCGGCTTCCGGCTTGAAAAAACCGTAAAAATAGTGAAGCATTTCATTGATATTTACATCATCTTCATTAACTGAGACTTGTCCCGATTCAATTTTGGATATCTCAATAATATCGTTTATGGTATTCATAAGTCTTTCGCTGCTCTTTTTTACAATCTCAAAGTAACTCTCTCTTTGTTCAGATGAGATTTTGGGTTCCTCAAGCAAACTCAGGAATCCCAGGATTCCGTTCATCGGAGTACGTATTTCGTGGCTCATATTTGCAAGAAAAGCTGACTTGAGGAGGTCGCTTTCCTCTGCCCTTTCCTTTGCAACTACCAGTTCCTGGAGCATTTTTTTCTTTTCAGTAACATTTTCCCTCACTGAAATAAAATGGGAAATATCTCCCTCCCCGCTCATTATCGGAGATATTATAATATTTTCCCAGAAAAGCTTTCCATCTTTCTTTTTATTCAGAACCTCACCCTGCCATGCCTCTCCGGACAAAATTGTTTTCCACAGGTTCTCAAAAAAGCTTTCGGGATGATGTCCTGAATTAAGTATTCGCGGATTTTTTCCCTTTACTTCATTGAAACTGTGACCGGTCTGCTTTTCAAATGCAGAATTGACATATTCAATAGTGCCTTTCCGGTCTGTAATTACTATACTTACAGGACTCTGTTCAACCGAATGGCTTAGAAGCCTCAGCCTCTTTTCAGCTTGTTTTTTAGCTGTAACATCCATGATTATGCCGGAAACACTGTTCTCCCGGGGGTCATATTCGGCAACCGAATAAATGTTAATAATACGGCCATCTGACGGCCTTTTTATCCTGAACTCCACCTCATAATCACTTTCGCCCTTAATAAGCCCTTCCAGTTCTTTATCAAGCATCTCCCTGTATTCGGGAAGTGGTATATTCTGGACTTCTTTAATAGTAAGAGGTTTAGAGGGATCGACACCGTAAATTTTCAATGCTTCGTCAGATGCTATGACCCTGCCGGTATTCAATTCAAATTTCCAGCTGCCTGTTCTTCCGATAGCCTGGGCTTTTTTCAGCTGGCGTTCGCTTTCCTTCAGATGTTCCTGCATATGATATTCATCGGTAACATCCCTGAAAACCATCACCACTCCCATGGTTTTGCCCTTTGTATCCATTATCGGGGCACCGGAATCGGCTATATGGTATTCCTCACCATTCCGGGATATAAGTTTTGTATGATTGGCCAGTCCTTCAACCCTGCCTGATTCAAGGACCTTGTCTATGGGATTTTCCGCCTTTTCTCCGGTTTTTGCATTTTGTATACGGAAAACCTCTCCTGACGGCTTTCCTTTTGCCTCTTCAAACTTCCATCCCGTATACTTTTCAGCCTGGTGATTCATAACCGTTATGCGACCAGCATTGTCGGCAGCAATAACTGCATCTCCAATTGAGTCAAGAGTTATACGGAAGTATTCGCGGCTTTCCAGGAGTCGTTTGGCAATCAACCTGTTTTCAAGGAACTGCCCGATCTTTTTTGATAATTCGTCAATAAGGGATCTTTCTTCCTTTAAAAAGGGTCCTTCATCAGCTTCAGGCATTTCTTCGGTATAGCAAACCTCCAAAAATCCAGTTTTCTTCCCTTCAACAAATAGGGGGGCTGACTGCTTCCATTTTGTATCCCTGAAGTTTAGGGTTTTATACATTTTTTCTTCAAGAGATATGCGTGCACAAGTTTTTTCGGGATAATGCCATGACGATGTGATTACTAAAAGGAGGTGATTCATCATATCGGACAGGGACATTGAGTTGTCATCCAGCAGTGATGAAACAGCGTAAAGGCAATTCAGCTCCTTAACACGCTCATTCAGTAACAGTGCCCTTTTCTCCAGGTCATCACACGACAACTCCTCACATGATAATTCCTTTTCCGTGATTTCACCTTTAGGGCCATCAAGATAGCCGGTTTCCCCTGGGATTTCGGCAAACCTCAACATGGTTCTCACTGCCGCCTTTAACTCAAAACCTGTCAAAGGTTTTGTTAAAAACCAGTCGGTTCCCGCTTCAATAGCTTCATTATACAATGATTTATCCCCGCCCTTTTCAACAAGAACAATCAGTTGGGCCGGCCGGCTCAGCTTGTCGCTCTTAATCAGGCGGCATGCAGACACCAGTTCAGTACCAGAAAGAGATGAATCAACTATAACTATTAACGGATGGATTTTTTCGACATCCAGACCTTTATTGAGTTCATCCTTAAACAGTAGCTTGATATGTGGAAAATCATCCTTAAGACTGGTATTTAATACCTGCTTCTCCTGTTTAGCAAGGCCAATGGCAAGCAAAATCCTGTTACGGTACATAAAATTTAAATTACTAATATTTTATTTTTTGGGGAACTTGCACACTTAATAATTATGCCCGTTTATAACAAATATATCAGTACCTGAATACTTTTTTCTGTACAAATATAATACTAATCACATATATAACAAACAAATAACGTTATACATATGTTATTGTTGCAATGATCACCTCATTTAATTATGTATAGGTTATCCTGGCGCCCGTCAATAAACCTTGCTTTCCCGTTTGTGAAAATCATATTCTCCTCGAAACCTAGCCTGACCATCTCATTGTTCCATTCCGGCACCCTTGTAGCTACGCTGAACTCTATAGCATAAGTGGTGTTGTTGTAGAGCTTGTGCTCGCCTGTCCCCTCAACGAATTCCTGGCGGTCAGTCCTGCCGATAGTCATTCCCGAGCCGTGGCCGTAATAGTTAACAGGGTGGGTGTACATTATGGGGTTAAGGCCTTCCTCCTCTCCCCTTTCAAGTACTCTGTGCAGTATCTCATTTCCTGTCCTCCCCTCTACCATCTCTTCAAAAATGATCTCCTGCATTCTTTTACCCTTTTCGAACAGGGCTTTTATGCCCTTCGGTGCATCCGTTTCACCTTCCCTGAGCACATAACCGCTGTGCTGCATATCTGTTGTAAGTCCCATATAGCTTATACCCACATCGCTGTGCAAAAGGTCTCCACGGCGAACCACATTATCGTCACGTCCGTATTTTTCAATATTTTCGGGTGAGCGGATAATCCTGAATGAAGGGAAAAACCAGTAATCTAGCTTCAGCTCCTTTATCCTTTCTGCCACCCACCATCTCACATCATCAGTTGTTGTTACATCGGGAGTTATTACGGCATTGCTGTAATACTCCTTAATCAGGTCGTGTGCTATTCCAGCAACATGCCTGTAAAAACTAACCTCCCAGGGAGTACGGGTTTCAAACCATCTTATAACGACCTTTTTTGCCGATACAAGACGTTCGCGGTACTCCGGATCAAGGGCATTATACAGTTTCTCATAATGAAAGTGAGAAAGACCGTTTGCATGACTGAAATCGTCAATTGACTCAGGATCGTAGTTTATACCTATCCTTTCAGGACCGGCCTCCCTTATGTAATCGGCAACGGCTGTGAACTGGCCTTCAGCCCCATCCGACCTGTCAGTAAAAATGCTCTCATACATATAACCCGTAGCTGAAGCTCCGTGCCATGTGGCTGACAGTTTCCTGAACCCGTCAGGGGCATCGTGAAAGACTATTACTGACAGGCGTCTGGCATTATCGAGCGGCCATGTGGTCAAAGTCCGGTAAACAGGGTCTTCATCGTACTCAAAGCAAATTATAATCCACATGTCGAGGTTTTCTTCCCTCATAATCTCCGGCAAAACATTATCCAGCTTCCATTCGAGATTTTTGTTGTAAAGCTCTGCCTGCTGCCTTTGCGTAAGGATATTGTCAATATCCCTCGTCTGGGTGTACAGCGGCAATGCAAAGAGGATTGCTACTGCAACGAAAAGAATTTTTCTCATAATCAGTATTTTTTAATGTTAATTTTTAACGGCCTAAAAGCTGGATCGCCTCTTCCATTAATATTTCGTAATAATTGAGATAATTTTCCCTCGTGACAGGTATAAAATGGTCAACCGGCGGGGGATTACCTTCAAGTACAACACCGTCGGGATTCATCGCCTCACCGTAATACCTTCCGTACATATCAACAACAGCTACCGGATGGTCAACATTGGGGCGAATGGTATTACCCATTCCCCATTCAAAATAGGCCAGCGGCTGACCGCTCAAGGGAAGTTCAAGAATTTCTCCGAATTCCCAGGTACTGCTGAAACCACCGGCAGGCATTCCAATAACCGGGCCAAGCCTGTTGTCAGCCACCATTGATGCATACTGGTCAAGGTGAGAGCCGCCGTAAGGCCCCATCAATGTCACCACATTTCCTCTGAACCTGACTTCTGCGGGTTGAAGCACCCCGTCGGAATCTTTGGGCAGATGTGCACATTTATGGGGCACATTTTTACTGAAATTATCACCCCTCTCCCAGGCCTCTTTAACATCTGTAGTCAACCATTCAATCTGCCATGTACCTCCGTCCCTTGTCCCTCCGAGCCTGTTTTCCTCATAGGCCTGAACCCTGTCCTCTATGAACACCGGTGTGAGATCGCTCAGCTTCATATTGCCATAAGTAACCCTGAATGGTTCCGAAAAGAGGCGCTGGATAAGGTATGCGCCATTTGAGCCGCCCCGGCTTCTGGTACCGTCAAATATAACATCATAACCCAGAAGGCCGTTCTCCTGCGCATAATCCATCAGCTTGTCAACATCTTCTATAAGGGAGCCACGGAATCCGTACCAGTCAAGTACAAGTACCGGAATACTTTCATGCTCATACAGGTCATAACATTCTGTTGAAATGGTCTTTTCAAAACCGGAGTATCTGTTGTCGCCGTGATTCAGGTAATGCCCCTGCCACTCGATTTCTCCCCTGTCGATATACGGCAGGGTAACATCATAAATATCACCGTTGCTGTTTTCAAGTGTGAAAGTCACCTCTTCCCTGTCAAGCGGAACAGGAAGTCGGAAATTCTGGCGTGTTATATGTTCTGCCATTTGTCTCCATAAACCGTTGTAACTGGAGTAACGCATATACAGCCTCAGTTCTTCAATATATTCATCTATATCAGTATTGTTAACTGCAAGAAGCTTATCGCCTGTCTCCGGCACCACATCTCCGGCATAATCTGAAATATCTTCCGAATAATCTCCTACAAAGAAAAAGTAGCTGCCCGGAACCCCGTAATCGGTCTGGAACAACAACGGTGCACTTCTGTCAGTTTCAGTGTCAACAACCAGTCCGTTATCCACCGGATCTACAACAGCATGCCTGTCGCGCCTGACATTGCTCATTTTCATAAGCACCCGGAAAAGCTCTTCGTCAGTTTCCGCAGCAATCATCTCCTCCCTGAATGCAAGCATCTCTTTAAGGGGATCGTAATTCATCACCCATGTTTTGGGTTCGGATACCGATTCCCTCTCAATTGTTTTTTCAATTATATAATTAAAAAGGGCCTCGCGGTCTTTTTCCGATCCTGTTCGTGAATCGGGCCCGCAAGCAGCAAATGCAAAACAAATCAGTATCAGCAGTGGAAAAAAAAGTATTTTTTTCATACGTACAAACAATGTTAATTAAACTATTATTCAATGAGT
Organism: Bacteroidales bacterium; assembly: GCA_007125955.1. Taxonomy (GTDB): domain Bacteria; phylum Bacteroidota; class Bacteroidia; order Bacteroidales; family PUMT01; genus PUMT01. The sequence continues at coordinate 6,671 of SLCF01000109.1, forward strand.
TATTATTGTATGTCAATTAAGTTCATTAATTTTTGCCGTATGTAAACCCCATGTTTGTTCATCTCTTTTTGTCTGC
>SLCF01000049.1 GCA_007125955.1 Bacteroidales bacterium
GTGAAATCATAGCTGCCCGCATCCTCACCGGCTTCGCGGCCAGGTGAACCGGTGATCTCGTCTCCCTCTTCAAGTGAAGGCTCGTATGTATAGGTGAAAACAGGGTCGGGTTCGCCGTAAACCTTGGTCTGACCTTCATCCGGGGTAATAGTTATTATAATAGGGTCATCCGTAGTTAGCAAGCTTCCATAACCGGCCGAAAAGCCATAAAGCTGCATTAAAACAGCAAAAAATGAAAAGAAGAATAACCCTTTCAATATGTAAAAGCGGAAAAAAGTGTTTTTTTTCATTTTATGTCAAAATAATTATTGTAATGAAAAACAAAAAAACCCTTATAGTTTTCCTCCGGGCCTGGTTTTAATAAGGGTGATCATGCTATTCCCGCCAAGATTATTTGACCCGGTAATAATGTAACCACCCTCGTCAGTCTCATCAATGGCATTGGCTCTTTGTATACCGCTGCCACCAAAAGTCGTAAAAAAGAGCTGATTCCCGTTTCTGTCGGTCTCCATTAAAAAGATCCTGTGGTCAGCCGAAGAAAGCTCAATAGTTCCTGTAATTGCTATCCTGCCACCGGCAGTCATTTTAAAACATGAAGGTTCGTGGTTGGTGTCGCCTCCCAGGTATTTTGTCCAGTGAATATTTGAAATATCTTCTCCTACCCGGGATAAAAAGATATTCTTCTTGCCTGTTGAGGGATTAACTGCTGACCCGAGTATAAGATAACCGCCGCCATCCATTGGCATAATTGATATTCCGTGATCATCACCGTTTGCCCCGTATGTATATGGGAAAACTATTCTGCCGCTTGAATTGGTTTTTGCCACAAAAATGTTTGTGTTCGATTGTCCTTGTTGTGAAAAACTTTTGGTATATCCGGCATATATGTAGCCGTTATTAATTTCGGTTATGTAATTTCCTTCTTCATCATTTACCCCACCATGAGTCCTTGTCCACAATGTATCACCTTGTGAATCGGTTTTAACAAGCCAGATATTCGAAGAGCTATTATCTTTACCTGATGTTGACCCAATTAAAATAAAGCCACCATCACTTGTCAGATTCAGGCTGTAACACACCTCATCGGAGTCCCCGCCGTACTCTTTTTCCCAGAGAATTTCTCCCGATTCATCAGTTACAAGCAGATACATATTTTTGTAGATGTGGCCTTCTGCATTTTCCCTGGTTGTTGCTCCGGCAATGGCAAATCCCCCATCTGGAAGGAGTTGTAAACTGTAGCCGTAATCATCCAGATCTCCTCCATAAAGTTTTGGTTCCCACAAAAGGTTCCCCGAACGGTCTGTTCGGATAAGAATAATGTTTTTCCCGTTTTCTCCGGCTGATGTTCCCACAACTACATATCCCCCGTCAGGAATTGCTTTTACATCATATCCTGCATCCAGAAGGTGATCACCGAAAAATTTAACAAAAGAGGTGTCGTCACCCGGGCCGAAAGACTCCTTGTTGCATGAGGCCAAAGCTGCAAGTACAAAAAAGGCTGCGATTAGATTAATGAATTTATCGCTGGATGGATTGATAATCATATTTTCCTGGGATTATAAATAATAAGACGGAAACCAATTGAGAAGGAGAGGTAATCCATTCTGAAATCCCCGTCAGTATGATAAAAATCAAAAACGGTCTCCTGCATCCACCTGTTTTCGTTATTGACCATGTTGGACAGCCCAAAATAATAGCTCACGTCAAGAAAAAAGAACCCCCTCGGGATCTTGTATCTCAAACCGCCTCCTAAAAACCCTGACCATAAAGCTGAATTTCTCATATTTCCCAGGTTTACATCATTGTTAACTACAGGATCATAAAGCTGTTCAGCAGCTCCTGAATAAACTCTCCTGAAGTCTGCTCTTGAATCGAGAACTATTCCGTAGGATGAGCCGAGCTGGATGTAAGGGCTCCAGGTTTGGTCAGGGAAAACATATTTTAATGAAACAGGGAACTCAAGCATTTCATGTGATTCCTCTATTCTTAACTCTGAAAACCCGTACATGGAAGCTGAGTATTTGAAATTGCTTTTCATATATACAGCCTCAAGTCCGATCTCCACCCTTGGTGACAAATAGATATTTATCCCTGCTCCAAACTGAACCCCGGGGTCAAAAGAGGAAAAACCGGGGCTGTATCCATTTATGCTATAGGGACTATAAGGCTGCATCATAACAGGTGAAGAAAAAATACTGCCAAAGCTTGTCCCAAAAGAAATAACCGGGGAAGATGTAAAGTTCGAAAGAAGCTGAACAAATTCAGCAGGGTCTGAAGGCTGTGCTTCATATTCGGGATTTGATCCCAAAAAACTGAGCATAACCCTTTCAGCTTCATCAATATTTTTATCGAATAAATAAGAAAGTATTACAAGTTTCTGTGCCCTGATCTTGTCTTCCGGACTGAGGCCTATTTTTATGCAATCAGACAACATATCCGGGATTTCTTCAATTATTCCCTGTTCAAATAGAGATTCAGCTTTCTCCAGGACTTGCCGGCATTGTTCCTGAGAGTTCACCTGCGATGAAATGACAAAAAACAAAGCCATCAATAAGACCCTGACTGAACGGTCAAATTTCATAGGTATATTATTTTGACTGCCGCAGGATGATGAGGGTTTCATAATCATAAAAATATTAAATGTAATATATCTGCAACTAAGGACAGGGAGAGGTCATCGGAATATCTTCACCTACATAGAGTTCCCACTCACTCCTTGTAAAAGACCTTGTCAGCCTGTCACATATCAATGGTATCATTTCGTTTGATCTGGCAGGCAGGATTATGAGCCTGCTGTTTCTGCTGCCGCTGACCATCTTGTTTCCTGAAGGACTGAAGGCTACTGAATAAACCCATGATTCATGTTCGGAAAATACTACCGGGGCTGAGCCAAAGTTCAGTGCATCCCACAAATGTACTGTCCCGTCGAAACTTACCGAAGCAATTTTTTTATTATCAGGACTGAATTCGATATCCATAACACGCGCAGAGTGGCCGGTTAAACGGGCGACAAGTCTCCCCGATGAAACATCCCACACACCAAGGTTGCCCCTCAAACTGCCGGCAGCAACTAACTCACCGTTCCTGCTGAATCTGACAGAGTAGATCGCATCTCCCTCTTCATGGTAAATTTTCCTGGCAACAGAGTGCTCCTCATCCTCCCACAAAAGAATACTTCCCGACCTTGTTCCTGCGACTATCCTGTTACCGTCGGGGGAGACAGACAAAGACATTATATCATGTTCATTTGCTGCTAAAACCTCATGGCCCCTGGTGCGTATATTCCATTTGACAATTTTGTTGTCAGATCCGGCAAAAACCAGATTCTCATTATCAGGATAAAAATCCATTGCAATTATCCTGTTGTTCCCCCAGCTTACCTGAACTGGAACTGGATTGTTCCTTGAAGGATTAATCACCTGGATACCCCTGCCCTCTGTGGCACATGCAAGCCACTGTCCGTTCGGTGTTATTGCCAGCCTGTTTATAATAACGGGCTGATTAAGCAGAGTTCTGGATACTTTAGCACCATTCGCAATATTCCACTGAAGCACCTTTCCATCTGATGAGGCGGAATAGAACATACTGCCGTTCGGATTGAAAACAACTGAATTGACCGACTCCGAGTGACCACTGTAAATATTGTATGAATCACCGTAAAGTCCTTTCAGTGATGCATGAAGTGCCTTGAAAATATCTGCCTGGTTCTCCCTTCCCCCATATTTCTCATTAAACAGATGAGCCTGGCTTGCCAGAAGCGCTTTAAGCTCCCTGTCCTTCACATCCTGGAGTGATTTTACAGCCATTGCCTGGGAAACTGCTATCATACGCCTTGCATATGATTCACTCCGTTCATCTCGTACAGTTTCGCTTTCTTTAACTACTTCAGGCACCTCAACTTCCGCCTGATCTGGTAATGAGGTAATTTGTGCGGCGGTTTCAGTAACAGCCTCTTCAGACAACCTTTCATCGGTAACCTGAGGTGTTTGTCCGGCAGGCTCTCTTTTCGCGCTTTCAGTTACAATTTCCTGTTCCTCAGGCTCGATATATGATGTGTCGGTTATTCCTGTAACTGTATCATGGCTTAATTGATAGACAGGAATCACAGCCTGTTCATCTCCAGAATAAAGTTTTGCATAGTGATATGTAACGGCAGAAAGAACTAAAGTTGCTATCAGAAGTAACCCGGCAATTATTCGTGCACGTTTAAAAAGTTTTCTCGGCTTTTCTAATTTTTCTTCTTCCTGCTCATTGAAAACTTCTTCACTTTTACTTACATATGCCATTGTTCGTTCAAATGCTGAATCAAAACGCCTTGCCCATTCAAAAGTGGGTTTGTTTTTTTCACGCCATTTCAGTGCAGCCTGGAGAACTGGTGGTGAGAGGAGCTGCTCTTTCCCCATCTGGTATTTTTTTGAAGCCTCCGAAAGTCGCCTGTACATTGCAACGGATTCAAATTCCTCTTCCACCCAATGCTTAAGCCTTGGCCACATAATGATAAGCACTTCGTGAGTGAGAACCACAACACTGTCGGAATTAAGAGCTTCCTTGTATCTTGGCTCAAGGAAAGTGCGACCCGGACACCTGAATCTCTCAATAATATCTATAACATCCGATACGGCTGTCCTTGTAATAAATGCTAAATCGGACACCCTCGTGGGATTTGATATAAAACGGTTGTCTGACAGCTTTACAGCAACTATCTTAAAAAGTCTTTCACATATAAGCCGGCCGTTATCTGAAAGTTCATTATAAGCCTCCTCTGCATGGATCGACAGGGAATTTTTCAGCTTTCCAACACTTTCATAGTCCTCTTCTGTTAAGGTTATAGGGGGATCATTCTCTTTTGCCCGGTTATCCCACATTCTCATCAGCACATATTGGAGAAACGGAAGTATGTCGGAGTGCCCCGGATCTTCCTTCAGTATCCTTTCTACAACCCGGGAATCGATGTTTCCTCCCGTTACCCGCAAAGGTTCTGTTATCACTTCACGGAGTGAGACTTCATCCATAGGTGGAAGGAGGTAGTTGCTCCTGTTAATCAGAATGGAAAGATCATTAGGCTGCAATGCTTCGTTAAGATAGTCATTGCGGATCGATACCAGAATGTAGGCAGGCAAAGTTTCCTCATTTACAGTATCTGCAAGAAGGCTCACAAAAGCCTTGTATTCATCATTTTTGTGCTGATCTGTGCGGTTGCCTGTAACCCTGAACAACTCTTCAAAATTATCAATGATCAGGAGGATGTTCTCATCGTATTCAGTGTTCAGCTGGCGTAAAGCTTCAGTAAGTCCACGACTGCTGTTGCGGAGCAGTGCATTTTTAATATTATACCTTATCTCCTGGCTTTCATCGGATTCATCTTGCAGCTCATTTATGACAAGGGCTCTTGCAATATTGTCAATAGGCGAGAAACCGGGACGGATATCAATTATGCGCCACGCCTTTCCTTCAGAAGCTGCAAAAACGTTTGCCAGCAAAGGCACTACCCCTGCATGGACAAGAGATGACTTCCCCGATCCGGCAGGTCCGGCAACAGCAACAAACCTGTTGATTATTAGTTTTTTAATCACCTCCTCGCTTTCCCTTTGTCTGCCAAAAAAAAGATGGCCTTCATCCATTCCATAGTGCCTCAGCCCCGGGAAAGGGTTGATTTTATTTGAAAATTCTGCCATTTATGGAGCCTCCAGGATAATTTTTCCTATCAGCAAATTATAAAAATATTGCATAAGAACCAAAACAAGTCGGGTTATTTTTAAATACAAAAGACAGCCACATCAGCTGCTTTTGAATAACAAGCACAGGAAGGAAATGTTCAATTACTGAATTCTTTGGTATATTCAGATGTTTTAATGATTTTATAAGATCAGGAAGATAACCTGTTGTCAGTAAGCTCCGGAAAAGGGATATTAAATTTCCAGTCTCATTTGATAATCTTCAGGTCCTCCCTTATCTTTAGAAGCGGACTCTTCTCTTTCTGAAACTGTTTTCTCCTCTTCTATCCGGGCAGGTTCAAGCTCTGATATAAGAGACACTTCGTATTTGGAAAGACGCTTGCCTCTTGCCTTGTAACTTTTAACTCCTATGAAATCAACCACCTCTATTATTTCGCTGTCACGGTTCTTGTTCATGCCACCAAACTTTAGCTCCAGTCTGGGATATTCAACTTCGGTTATTCTCACCAGCTTCGAACCTGAATGATCTCCTATAAAGCTTGCAAGTTTGTCTGCAGGTTCAAAGGCAAACCTTTTAACGTAATAGTAGCCTGTATTGCCGTCAAAATAGACAACTGAATAGACCTTATCATATCTGAACTTTTCCACAAAAAGCAGATTGTCTTCAAAATGGTTGGAAATGTCGTAATTTGTGAGACGGTACTGACCGTCAGATGTGACCACAAGAATCCTGTCATCATTATGGAACTCCCCAAGGAATTTGCCGTGACCGTCCCAGTTAAGCCTTCTCACATCTTCATCAAACCAGATTTTTGTTCCTCCAAGTGTTGACTCGCCCTTCTCCTTCAGGACAATCTTATGTATCCCATGGCGGGTAAGTATATTTCCTCTCGAGTTTCTGCCCCTGACGGCAAGCTCCCCGAAATCCATTTCAAAAACAAGTTTTTTCAATCTGGATTTAGGCTTCAGGAATACCTTGACAATATCTGCCTCGCCGTTGGGATTTGAACTGAAATACAATATTTTCGAATCTTTTTTCCCCTGTGTTATATTATATTCACGATCGCGCATAAGCCCTGTAATAGCGGACCTTTTCATCATTGCCGGACCACTCAGTCCATCCCGGTACACAATATTGTAAACTGTCCGTTTATCGTTTTTCTTGAAAACTGCCACATGGATTATGTCCCTTCCCACAAACATCTTTTCCTCTACCTTCTTGACTATATAGGTGCCATTGCGCAGAAAAACAATCAGATCATCTATATCTGAACATTCGCAAACATACTCCTCTTTCTTCAGGCCTGTTCCCAGAAATCCCTCTGTGCGGTTGACGTATAGTTTTTGATTGGGAACCACCACTTTGCTGGCTTCTATATTGTCAAAATTCCTTATCTCTGTCTTTCTCTCGCGTCCTTTGCCGTACTTTTTCCTGATCTGCTGGAAATAGCCAATTGTGAACGGAACAATATTGTCAAGGTGGTTCCTGGTTTCATCTATATCCTGTTCTATCCCTTTTATGCGATCATCCGCCTTTTTGGAATCATATTTAGATATTCGCTTAATTTTTATTTCAGTAAGGGCAATTATATCTTCCCTCGTAACATCTCGTTTCAGCAATCTTTTAAAAGGATCGAGCTCCCTGTCAATTGTTTCAATAACAGACTCCCATGTTTCACATCCTTCTATACTGAGATATATCCTGTTTTCAATGAATATCTTCTCGAGTGAGGAAAGGTGCCACTCTTCAGTAAGTTCGTCAAGGCGTATTTCCAGTTCCTGCTTAAGCAATTTGAGTGTACGGTCTGTGCTGATCTCAAGCATTTGAGTAACACCCAGGAAACGTGGCTTGTCGTTTTCTATAACACAAGCATTTGGTGATACTGAAACCTCACAATCGGTAAATGCATAAAGTGCATCAATAGTCTTATCAGGTGAAATGCCCGGTGAAAGGTGAATCAGTATTTCAACATTTTCAGCTGTATTATCATCTATTTTCCTGATCTTTATCTTGCCTTTTTCGTTTGCCTTAAGTATTGAGTCAATCACCGTAGAGGTAGTCCGGCCAAATGGTATATCGGTAATAACCAGGGTTTTGCGATCCAGCTTCGAAATACGGGCTCTTATCCTCACAAGTCCGCCTCTCAAACCATCATTGTATCTTGAAAAATCTGCCAGTCCTCCTGAAGGAAAATCAGGCAGCAACCCGAATTTCTTCCCTTTCAGATATCTGATGGAGGCGTCCATCAGCTCATTAAAATTGTGAGGAAGTATTTTTGATGCCATGCCTACAGCTATACCTTCGACTCCCTGTGCAAGCAGAAGCGGAAACTTCACAGGGAGGGTGACAGGTTCTTTGTTTCTACCGTCATATGATTGCTTCCATTTGGTTGTCTTGGGATTGAAAACCACCTCAAGAGCAAATTTTGACAACCTGGCTTCAATATATCTCGGTGCGGCCGGGCTGTCTCCTGTAAGAATATTCCCCCAGTTTCCCTGGGTTTCAATCATCAGCTCTTTCTGCCCAAGCTGTACAAGAGCATCACCAATCGAAGTGTCGCCATGGGGGTGATACTGCATTGTATACCCTATAATATTGGCAACCTTATTGAATCTGCCGTCATCCAGCCCTTTCATTGCATGAAGTATCCGGCGCTGAACAGGTTTCAGACCGTCATCCAGATGCGGAACGGCCCTTTCAAGAACAACATAGGATGCATAGTCAAGGAACCACTCCCTGAACATTCCCGGTAAATGCATTATCTTGGGAAACACTTCTTTTCTCTCCACCTGCTCGTTCTCACCGGCATTATCACCGGTCCCGTTATTTTTTTCCGTTCCGTTTACTCTTTCAAGATCACCCATCCTGATCAAAAATATTTTAAAATTGGGAATTAAATATTAAAGATGGTGGAGTTACAACTTTACCATCTCCTCCTCAAAACTCAGATTGTCAATTATGAACTCCTGCCTCACAGGTGTATTTTTCCCCATGTAAAACGACAGCAGATCTGACATCTTGTCCTCCTTTCTTAGCCTGACCGGTTCCAGTCTTATATCTTCCCTGATAAAACGGCGAAACTCATCAGGGGAAATCTCTCCGAGTCCCTTAAACCTGGTGATCTCGGCATTCTGTCCAATTTTGTTAACCGCTTTCCTGCGTTCCTCTTCACTGTAACAGTATATAGTCTCCTTTTTGTTCCGGACTCTGAAGAGAGGAGTCTGCAGAATATACAGATGCCCGTTCTTTATAAGGTCGGGAAAGAACTGGAGGAAAAAAGTAAGCAACAGTAGCCTTATATGCATTCCGTCAACATCGGCATCTGTTGCAATAACAACATTGTTGTATCTCAGGTTTTCAAGCCCATCCTCAATATTAAGCGCAGCCTGCAAAAGATTGAACTCTTCGTTTTCATAAACAATCTTCTTTGTCAGTCCATATGAATTCAAAGGTTTCCCCTTAAGGCTAAATACCGCCTGGGTGTTAACATTGCGGGATTTTGTAATAGATCCGCTTGCAGAGTCACCTTCGGTTATAAAAAGTGTTGTATCAAGCCTTTGCTCATCGTTGGTATTGTAATGAGACCTGCAGTCGCGGAGCTTTTTGTTGTGAAAATTTGCTTTTTTTGCCCTCTCCTTTGCAAGTTTCTTTATTCCCGAAATTGCCTTTCGTTCTTTTTCAGACTCATAAATTTTGGCAAGAAGTTTTTGGGCTGTCTCGGGGTTTTTGTGAAGGTAATTATCCAGGCTGGTTCTTAAAAATTCAAGTATAAAATTCCTCACACTCGGGCCGTCTGGTCCCATATCCTTTGAACCAAGCTTGGTTTTAGTCTGTGATTCGAAAACGGGTTCTTCTATTTTGATACTCAGTGCCACTATAACAGAGGACCTGATATCGGAGGGATCGAAATCTTTTTTGTAAAAATCCCTGACTGTTTTAACAAATACCTCTTTAAAGGCAAGCAGGTGGATTCCTCCCTGTGTGGTATTCTGTCCGTTTACAAAAGTATAGTATTCTTCCGCATACTGATTCCCATGTGTCATGGCTATTTCAATATCTTCGCCCTTAAGATGAATAACGGGGTATAGCCCGGGTGAACTCATATTCTCCTCGAGGAGATTGATTAACCCGTTTTTTGAATGGAAATCCTGCCCGTTGAACCTTATTGTCAATCCTGAATTAAGATAGACATAATTCCTCAGCATCCGTTCAAGATACTCCGGAATATATCTGAATTTTCCGAAAATCTCGTCATCTGGCGAGAAGGTAACCAGGGTGCCGTTGGCTTCTTTTGAAGGCATCTCTTTTTGCTCTTCAACAAGTTGCCCGCGCTCAAAAACAATGCTTTTCAGCCTCTTCTCCCTGAAAGACTCTACCCTGAAATAGGACGACAGAGCATTAACTGCTTTAATCCCTACACCGTTCAAACCTACAGTTTTCTTAAATACTCTTGAATCATACTTAGCGCCGGTATTCATTTTTGAAGCCACATCATACAGCTTTCCAAGAGGAATACCCCTCCCGTAGTCGCGTATCGTTACCATTGACTCATCCAGAGTAATATTGATAATCTTGCCGTAGCCCATCATGAACTCGTCAACGGCATTATCCAGAACTTCTTTTATCAACACATATATACCATCATCCATGGAAGAGCCGTCACCCAGCTTGCCTATATACATTCCGGGGCGTTTCCTGATATGCTCTTTCCAGTCAAGTGTACGAATGTTCTCTTCTGTATAACCTACACTCATTGTATCTCTCGTTTCTGCAAATATATGCAAAATTAAAGCCAGGTAACATACAGTTTTTTTAACAAAGTAATTAACAGTCTGATTTTGCCGCCTGCTTAATCCGCACTGTTTTCAAGCCGGTTTACTTCTGCATAATCCGGTCTTTCCCTCCTAAAAAGCAATCTTTATCACATCTTTAAGATAATCTGCAAAGTGAGGAGTAATCCCCTCCCTTATGTAGACAGGGAGATCTTCAAAATCCTTTTTGTTCTCTACTGGAAATATCAACTCGTTAACACCAACTCTGCGGGCTGCGATAGTCTTCTCCTTTATTCCCCCCACAGGTAAGACCTTGCCGGTAAGAGTCAGCTCCCCCGTCATACCCAGTTTTTCTCGTACCGGCCTGTTTGTTGCAAGGGAGTACAAAGCTGTTGCCATGGTTATGCCTGCAGAGGGTCCGTCTTTTGGAGTGGCTCCTGCAGGAACATGCAGGTGAATAAAATTCTTCAGGAAAAAGTCCTTCTGTTTTTCCTTATCAGACAATAATGATCGAACATATGAATATGCAATCTCAGATGACTCTTCCATAACCTTGCCAAGCTGCCCCGTTTGCCTGAACCCCGAGGAGCGGGCATTAACCGCGTTAGCTTCCACATACATTGTGGTGCCTCCCATTGAAGTCCATGCAAGTCCAAGCGCAACACCAGGGACATTACTGTGGTATAGCTGCTCGGTTGTGAAAACCGGTTTCCCGAGATATTTTTCCAGATTTCTTTTTGTAATTGAAAAAGGTCCTTCCTGACCTTCAACCTCTTTAAGGGTTACCTGGCGCATTATTTTCTTTATCTGGTTTTCAAGATTACGCACTCCCGCCTCACGCGCATAACGGTCAATTATCGAACTTAAAGCCGGATGGCTTATCTTTACATCTTTTCGTCTTAGATTATGGCTTTTCATCTGTTTGGGTATAAGATACCGCTTTGCAATTTCCACCTTTTCCTCGAGTATGTAACCCGAGAGCTTAATTACTTCCATCCGGTCAAGCAAAGGACGCGGAATTGTATCAAGCTGATTGGCCGTAGTTACGAAAAGTATTTTTGACAGGTCAAACCTGACATCAATATAGTGGTCGAGGAATGCATGGTTCTGTTCAGGGTCAAGCACCTCCAGCAACGCTGATGCAGGATCTCCCTGGTAGCTTATCCCTATCTTGTCTATCTCGTCAAGCATAATAACAGGATTCGAACTGCCGGTCTGCTTAAGGCTCTGCATAATCTTACCCGGCATAGCCCCTATATAGGTTCTGCGATGACCTTTTATTTCCGCCTCATCACGAATGCCCCCAAGTGAAAAACGGAAAAACTTGCGGTTAAGGGCATCTGCAATTGACCTCCCTATTGATGTTTTGCCCACACCGGGCGGGCCAACCAGACATATTATGGAGCCTGCAACACTTTGTCTCTTAATAATTGTTCCGATAAACTCCAGTATAAGTTTTTTTACATCCTCAAGCCCGTAGTGCTGTTCATTAAGTATTTTGCGTGCTTTATCAATATTCCTGCTGTCTTTGGTATAAATGCCCCACGGAAGTTCCGTCAGTACATGGAGGTAATTGCGTGTAACATGAAATTCAGGCGAAACAGGCTCCAGCATCTTCAGCTTCTCCATCTCTTCACTGATAGCTTTTGATGCATCTTCAGTCAGCTTTAGCTTTTTCAGTTTCTGTTCTATTTTTTCCAGTTCGGCAGACTTGTCATCCTTTTCAAGGCCAAGCTCTTGCTTTATTGCCTTTAGCTGTTCCCGCAAGAAATATTCCTTCTGCTGTTTTGAGACTTTTTCCTCTATCTGCTTTCTTATCTTTTCCTGTACTTCTGTAAGCTGGATCTCTTCTTTTAACAATAACAGAAGTTTTTCACTTCTCTTCGAGAGGTCAAACGTCTCCAGGAGATCCTGCAACTTTTCGGGATTAGCAGACAAGACAGATGCAACTGAATCTATCAGCAAATGAGGCTTGTCATATGTAACCTGATTGAGTATCATTTTAAGCTGTTCCTGCATTATGGGATTCATTTTGAACAGCTCCTTTACAGATGACATAATTGCCATTGTATAAGACTTCTGTTCATCATCATGTGTTTCCCGGCTTTCATAATGAGCCTTCACCTCCCACTTGAGGAAAGGTTCCCTTGTAATTGCACGAACTTTCCTGAAACGCTGAAGACCCTGTGCAACAACCTGTATTGTGTCATCAGATATCCGGTTGATTTTGAATATCTTCATGATTACACCCACATCATGCAGCTCCGAGCGCATATAATCCTCACTGTTTTCCTTCTTCACGAGTACAACACCGAAAAAGCGGTCGTGTTTTTCATATGCGGTATTTATCGCATCAACCAGTTCCTGGCCTGTAAAGGTAAGAGGCACCATAATGTGGGGAAATATAGGACGTGGCTGAATTGGTGCAATGATTATCTTGTCGGGCAATATTTCCGATACAACCACAAGATTCGACTGACCGGGATCGTGTTGCCCGTTTTTGTGACCTTTATTGTTGCCGGAATTTTTTTCCTTCTTCATAATCAAAAATTTTTTATCACGATTTAACTTTTCTAAATATAACATTTGTCAACAAGTCTGCCAAACCTGTTCCCAAGAATAAAGTGGCCCAGGACAAAACCGTTGACCGGCACTTCTTGTTGGAGTTAGTCAATACTTAATAAGTGTACTGGTGTTATGCCGGAGAGTTTTAAAAAAACAATGCATCAATCGATAAAAAACCCAGCCTTGAAAAGTTGGCAGTCAGATTTAAAATATACTGACATAATGTTCGTTTATTGTTAGTATTTTAATTTGGATACAAAGTCTTTGTTTACTTAATTTTGTCATTGCAGTGTCCTATACAAAACGATCATAAATATTTTAATAAAGTCATCTTTGCATTTCACAAAAACTGAACTGACTTATGCGGCTTCCGGTTTCAAGAAAAGAAAACACCTTCTCACCTGATTTTAAAAAGGTTATACTCCGTTTTTTTAATCACGGGCCTGACAGGACTATACCGCTTGTTGAAAAAATTGTGGCAATGCCCGAAAAAGAGGCATACGATGCTTTTGTTCACACTCTAAGGGAGTTTTCGAGAAGACACCGTAACATCACCAGGCGATTTCAGCAACATTTCGAAAAGGTGAAAAGTTTCATGGATGAGCAAAATATACCTTTAGGCGAACTGTCAGCTGAAAAGAAGCTGCTGCTTGGTTCTTTCTTTTCCCTGGAGTATTCAGTTGAATCCGCCGCATTTTTCAACCCCTCCATAGTTGAGTCGCCTGACCAGACCGGGCTTGAAGAGGGAAGCAAGCGAATTATTGTCAGCTTCAGAGCTACAGGTGAAGGGCACATTTCCTCAATTGTTTTTCATACCGGCATTATAGATTCAAATGGAGAAATGCATTTTGAAAAGGGGGGGAGATTTATTGAAGAAGCTTTAATGGTTAAACGTAAAAAATACAAAAAATCCACCTTCTGCTCCAAGCTTCAGGAGATGAAACTGCCGGAGGATGTTGTTTCAGCTGTTATGGATCAGCTTAACGAGATTTTTATTTACGGGGAACTTGTTCACGCAGTAAAAGAGACAATAAGGGCAAACAATCAGAGTGAGGAAAAGCAAAGAGCAACAAAGGAGATTATGTGGCTGGCCGATTCACACTATGAGATAACATTCTCAAGGGATACACATATAAACGAGAGGGTCATTTTCCCCATTTCCTATGCCGAACGGAAAGGTATTGAGGATGCCCGGTTTGTAAGATTCATACACAACAACGGCAGGGTTGTTTATTATGCAACCTATACTGCATTTGACGGAGTGACCATTCTCCCCAAACTTATACAGACAACCGATTTTTACCACTTCAAGGTAAAACCCCTGCACGGAACAGGCGCACAGAACAAAAACCTTGCACTTTTCCCAAGAAAAATAAACGGAAAATATGCAATGCTTTCACGTATAGACGGAATAAACAGCTATATAGGCTTTTCCGATAACATAAATATCTGGGGTGAACCGACCCTTTTACAGGCTCCAAAGTACCACTGGGAATATATACAGATAGGGAACTGCGGATCACCGATCGAAACTTCCGAAGGGTGGCTGGTTATAACTCACGGGGTCGGCCCTATGCGACGTTACTCCCTGGGAGCGAGCTTGCTGGATCTGGAGGATCCCACAAAAGAGATAGGTCGTCTGAAAGAACCTCTTCTTGTAGCCAATGAAAGAGAAAGGGAGGGATATGTACCGAATGTTGTATATTCCTGCGGAAGCCTTATCCACAACAGGCAGCTTTTCGTGCCCTATGGAATGTCAGATACAAGTTCAGGTTTCATGTCAGTTGAAATGGATCAGCTCCTTCAGCGCCTCAAAAAAGGTGGTTAAAATTCATTTCAAGCACCTTGCCGTAGACTTTCAAATAATCATCAACCATTCGATCCAGACCGAAGTTTTCAATTGCATGGTTTCTGCACTTCTTCCTGCTTATGCCAGGTATATCACTTACCCTTTCAACCGCCTCGTCAATGTCCGAAACGAGGAACCCGGTTTCTCCATGACTTATAAGCTCCGGCATAGCCCCCCTGTTGAATGCTATTACGGGAGTCCCGCAAAACATAGATTCTGCCACACTCAGTCCAAAAGGCTCTTCAAAATTTACGGGATGAAGCAGTGCATATGCTCCGCCAAGAATGGCATCTCTTTCTGCCGGCCCGGCACTTCCCATATAAACTATTTGCTCATTGTCTATGAATGGTTCTACTTCACTCCGGAAATACCCTTCGTCCTGGACTATTCCTGATACAACCAGCTTCATCCCGGCTTTTTGTGCAATTTCAACGGCTTCCCGCGTCCCCTTGTCATGATGTATCCGGCCGAAAAAAAGGAGGTATTTCCCCTGCTCCTCCCTGAAGGTAAAATCGGAGTGTTTAATTCCGTTATAAACCGTTGCTGAATAGTCAAGCTGGTCACTTCTATCTGAATTGCTTATGGAAACATAATAATTGATATCATTATACCGCTTGTAAACCGGAATGATTTTCGGGGATGAAAAGCCATGAATAGTTGTAACAACCGGTGTATCTATTAAACGTGAATACGTAATGGGGAGAAAGTCAAAATGGTTATGTATGATCTGAAAATCACCTGACTGTTCCATAAGGTAACTTATATGCATACATTCGGCAACTTTGGCATCGACATCCCTGTCCTCTTCATAACCTTTACAGCATATATGCTTCAGCTTGCCGGAAGTAACAGAGTCTCCCGTTGCAAAAAGCGTCACATCCACACCCCTTGAAACAAGCCCTTCACAAAGGTTTGAAGCAACCTGTTCCCATGGGCCGTAATGTCTCGGTGGGGTTCTCCATGCGACAGGTGAAAGTATTGCTATTTTTAAGCTCATATTTTTATTCTTTTTTGGTCCGGATGTTCAAATTCTAAAGCGGTTTTCTGGGTTTTGAAAGGCACAGGTCAACCAAATCATCGATTAACGCTGTTCCCGCACACATAACCTTGTCAGCTCCTCCCCAGTAGATCTTAACCGTCCCGTCATCTTCAGGTACTGCTCCGCAGGTAAAGACTACATTATGGACATAACCGGTTATCTCATACAACTCTTCGGGCTGTAATATCCATTCATCCGCCACCGAAATAATCACAGAAGGATCTGTAAGTTCATGAAGTGCCACACCCAAACGGTAAACGCTGCCATCCATTGTAGGGAAAACACCATGGTATATATTCAGCCATCCCCTTGATGTTTTAATCGGAGGAGCACCAGGACCTATTTTCATCTCGTCCCAGTGGTATTGAAGAGGCTTCATTATAAGCCTGCTTTCCCCCCAGTAACGCAGGTCGGGCGACCATGAGATCCATACCGACCATGGGCTGATCTCTGAATGGGGACGGTCAAGACGGGCATAAAGTCCGTTAAACCTCTCAGGGAATATAACCACATTGCGGTAATCGGCTTCAGTTATAAGCGAAAAACGCCTGACATTTATGAAATCGGTTGTTTTTGCAAGCCCTATCCTTACCCCGTGACGAGAATAGGCACTGTATGTTATAAGATACTCCCCGTCAATGAATGTTATCCGGGGATCTTCTATTCCATACTCCTCATATTCGGAAAAAACACCCATGGATGCAGGTGTCATGAATGGTTCGGGGTCTACTCTGAAAGCAAAGCCATCACTGCTTCTTGCAAGTCCAAGTATGCTCCTGCCCGTATACAAGTGTGAGCGGAACAACATAAAATACTGTCCATTATACTTTGTTACAGCCGCGTTATGAACGGTGGCCACCTTGTAGGGCACATCCTCTTTTGTCAATATAGGGTTGCCCTCATACCTCTTAACAATCTCCATTATATATTATTTATCCTTTCGCGATTCGTATTCAAGTGCATTCAGCATGGTCAGATGTGAAATAATGTATGCCAGGGTACTTTCTGCACCCTGGTTGCGGTTTACTCCTGTAGGGGCAAGCCCGTCGCAACACCCCCCGGTTTCATGATCGTAAACCGGCAAACCAAGTTCATTCTCCCCAAGGAACCACATATATGAAATAAACATCTTTTCATTGTAGTTCTTATCTTTTGTTGTTTTGTAAGCCTGGAAATAAAGCAAAACAAGAGCCATTACATCAATTGCCTGCTGGTCGAACGACGGGCATTCACCTCCTTTGTAGTACCACCCCCTGTTGCCAACAGGCGCCTGATAACCGTTTCTGAAAGTAACTGATTCCAGGAATTCTGTAGATCTTATCGCTATTTCAAGCGCTTCACTGTCATCTCCCACATCTGCTACATGGAACAGAGCAAGGGGCAATATACCGTTATCGTATGACATGTGATCTTCAAACCATTTCCATTCATCATCACTGTGTGACATGTAGGCCTCTTTTAGACGTGAAGCAAGCCTCTTCATTACCGGGGTCATATGTTCATCACCCTTATGACGTCTCAGGTAATAACAGATCCCTATAAGTGTGTTTGCCACGGCCTTTAGATATTGAAGCCCCTCAAAATTTGGCGCTGCCTTTAAAAATATTGTTTTACCGAATTCGTAATAAGAGTCGCTTGGCGAATGATGTACAAGGTAACCCAGTGCCCATATTGTACGTCCAAAGGAGTCTTCCGACCCCTCCTCGTCAAGAAACTGGCGGCTGAAAGAGAGGAAGTTCCTGAACGTTCCCTTTACATTTTGCATATAATCAATATAACTCAGGTAAATAGGCAAAAGGCTATATGCAAGCGGGTCACGGTTCTGCCTGTGTGTCATTAGCGCCATAATAAGGGCCCTTGCATTGTCATCAAGACAGTAACCCTCCTTGAGATTGGGGATATCGAATTTTGAATGCTGGATTATACCTGTATCATCAGTTATTCTTTTTATATGGCTCAAAGTGAAAGGTGGTAAAACCTGTGGGTCAATAACAAACTTATCAGCTGAAGGTTTTACATGATCTTTAAGCGCCTGCTTTGCAACTTTCAGATACTGCCCCCCGATTACGGGCCAGCGGAGATTTTTTCCATACCTGAAGGCGTTTCCGCGAAGCTCCCTGAGCAGCTTCGGATTATCCAGGATATCAGAAAGTATTCCGGATAGCTGGTCAGAGTCTTTGAAATCAAATAATTTCCCCCTGTTTTCTGCCAAAAGCTCCTGAGCATGCCAGTAGGGTGTTGAAACAACAGCCACACCGGCACCGATTGCATAGGCAAGTGTGCCGCTGGTGATCTGCTCTTCATTCAGATAAGGAGTTATATATATATCAGCAGCTGTTAAATATTCAAAGAGTGTCTCTTCGTCTATAAACTGCTTGGTAAAAAAGACATTGTTTTCAAGCTTTTGATGTTTTACCAGCCTTATAAGATAATTACGGTATTCTTCACCGTCATGTTTCAACACCGAAGGATGTGTGTTACCCAGAACAATGTAAAGCAGGTCAGGATGTTTTTCGACAACAGGAGGCAAGGCATTTATTACGGTTTCAATGCCTTTGTTGCGGCTCAGCAGACCAAATGTAAAAAGCACCTTACGGTCCTGAAAATTGAATTTTTTCTTCACCTGTTCCTGGGGCAGCATATTGAATGAAGGAACACCGTGTTCGATAAGTAAAATCTTCTTGCTGTCAACATTGAATATCTCTGATAAATATCTTACTGCACGGTGACTCATTACTATCACCCCTGAGGCCTTTTCTCCTATTTGCTGGACAATGGACTTCTGTATATAAGAAGGTTCTTTCAGTACAGTATGAAAAGTGACCAGCAATGGAACTTCAAGCTGGTTTATAAGGGGAAGTATGTAAACTCCGCTTTCACCGCCGAAAATCCCGAACTCATGCTCCAGGATGCAAAGATCTGTATCACTGAAGTTTATGAGTTTTGCTGCTTCAACATAATCCCTCTGATGCTCCTGGCGTATCACAAACTTAACCTCTTCGGGGTAATCGTACTCTTCTCCGGGATCGTTAATAGCAATAACAGTTGCATGATCCTGGATTCTTTTATGGTCTGTGTTGGCTCCGACCGCTTTTATAAGGTTGTTGGTAAATGTGCCTATGCCGCACTCCCTGGGTGGATAGGTTCCGATATATGCTATCTTCATGGTAATAGCTTTTAGTAATAGTTAACATCTCTTTCTTGCAATTTAACAGAATAATATTCAAAAACCAAGTTTATCGCAGCAGTCCCGGATATCAACACACTTTTAACCTGTCAGAAAATACTTAAACAATACTGATTTTTGCCATCTTAATATAAGAGGATTTGAAAAAAATAACTAAATTGCTGTCAATTTAAATAATTTGAAAAATATCCATCAACACAAAAGGAGGAACACATTATGAAAGAGTATTTCAGTTTTTTCATTCCTGTTATTTTTGTCTTTTCCGGAGCATTAATGTTTTTTTCAACCGGTTGTGCCCCGGAGAAAGCAGATCTCATAATGCACAACGGTGTTATTTACACTGTAGATGAGAAGATGCCTTTTGCAGGGGCAGTTGCAATAACCGGAAACATTATCACTGCAGTATACGAAAATGAAGATGAGATTGAAAAACATATCGGGAGAAATACAAAAATTGTGGATCTGAAAGGCAGCTTTGTTACACCCGGAATGATAGACGGTCATGTCCATTTCAACAGGGCGGGAGCACTTATTAACGATGCCAACCTTATGACAGTCTCGGACAGGGAAGGGCTCAGAAAAGAGATAGAAAGAGTCGTAAATATTCTGGAGGACGGTGAGTGGATTACTGAAGGTCTGTGGGGGGCTTACGAACAGTGGGCAATGGGTGATGCCGGACAGCAAAGATCCGGAGAAAGAGATCTTTGGACACCTCACAGAAGTATGATTGATGATATAACCCGGGAAAATCCTGTTTTTCTTTGCCGTTTCGACCGCGAAGTCTGGCTGGCAAATAAGCCTGCGTTAAGAACTGCCGGACTGCTGGACGAGTTTGTTGAAGGTATGGAAATAGACACGGATGGAGTTCCCACAGGGATTATTTACAGAAACAGCCCCGCTTTTAGCACTATTTCACAGGCCATTGAACCAAAATCACATGAAAGGCTTATGGATGAAAACAGGGCTGCCCTGAAAGCACTTAGTGAAGCCGGGATAGTTGAAGTACACGATATTGCGAGACCCGCACAAACAGAACGGTTCAAAGAGCTTGACAGGAACGGTGAGCTGACGGCACGAATATGGCTAAGGCCGGACCTTTCAGCGGGCGAAGAATTGAAGGAAAAGAGTATAACAATGGGAGTGCACCCCGAAACTCTTGAAGAGTGCAACTGGCTTCGGTACGGTGCATTGAAAGGATACATAGACGGAATAATGGGAACGCACGGGGCACTTTTTTTCGAACCTTATGACGACCAGCCTGACAATTATGGCCACTGGCGCCGGCATACAAGTGACGATCCTGATCTTCAGGAAGGTGACATGGAAAAAATGTACAATCTTATAAAAACAGGTCTGGATGCAGGGTTTGTCCCAAATATTCACGCAATAGGCGACAGGGGAGTAGCTGAAATGCTTGACCTTTATGAAAGACTTAAGAACGAGGGCATTGACCTGACCGGTTTCCGGGTGATCCATGCACAAGTTATTCGTCCGGAAGACTTCCCAAGATTTAACGATCTGAATGTAATAGCAGAAGTTAACCCCTACCACATATCTGATGATATGAGGTGGATGGAGGAACGAATAGGATATGAGCGCTGCAAGGGAGCTTATGCATTCCGCTCCCTTTTGGACAACGGCACAATTCTCAGTTTTGGATCAGACTGGCCGGGGACAAGCGCGGCTCTTTACCATGTACATCCCAGGTATTCAATCTATGCCGCAGTAACCCGTAAAACAATTGAAGGGGAACCTGAAGGCGGGTGGTTCCCGGAGGAACGCATAACTGTGGAAGAAGCGATTGCAGCTTACACAATAAACAACGCCTTTGCAGCATTTGATGAAGATATCAGAGGGTCAATTGAGGCAGGGAAACTTGCCGATTTTACTGTGTTTGACCGCAACCTGCTGGAAATACCTCATATGGAGATACTGGATACCGAGGTAGTAATGACCATAGTTGACGGAAAGGTTGTTTTTGACGAACTTGATAAAATGTGATTCTTCAACCCGCTTTCCGGATAACAGGCTAAA
>SLCF01000078.1 GCA_007125955.1 Bacteroidales bacterium
ATAAGGAGACCGGCGAAAAAGAGGAGTACCCGGCAGATAATTATCCATGGGATGACCCTGAATGGGTCGAAAAGTGGGATTATGTCGAACAGCGGCGTGAAATTATTCAACCTTACAAAGAAGCGGAGATAAGCAATTTTGAAATAAACGACGAGCTGGGTAACGATTTCACTGAATATTTTATTGAAAACCCCGGTTACCAGTTCTTACTTGTAGCATATGAATTGCGCTCCACCAATGCCCGTTCGTTTACAACCAAAATTAACGACTTTGCACGAAGTGCACAAAATGATGGTCATAACTTTATTGCTTTAACAGGTTCATCATTTAGTTATATTGATAACTTCCGGGATGAATATGATGTACCTTTCGATTTTTATCAAAGTGACGCAATAGAGCTTAAAACTATAATAAGGTCAAATCCCGGACTGGTTTTGATGAAGGAAGGTGTGGTTCTGGGCAAATGGCATTACCGGAATATCCCCCCATACCGGGAAGTAAAAGAGAAATTAATCAGGTAATAACAAACATAAAAAACCTCTCAGCATTTAATTGTTGAGAGGTTTTTTGCATAATTGAACTTCTGAAGCAAAAGGTTATATTATGCCTTCATATCTGACAATTTTTTAATTGTGCATGACTGGCACATCAGTTTTAGCGCTTAAATGACAATGTCCTCTATGATTTTTCGACATTATTTTGTCTGCCCCGTACTAATGTGCGATTCATGAATATGTTGCAAAATACTGTTATTTTTGGCGAAAGTTGAAGCTGGTATTCCGATCAATGACAATGGCAGTGGGATTAAAAACAAGCAGGATCATATATATTGCAGTACTTATGGCATGTTTCCTTCCGTTCATGTCACCGGTGATTGCTATGGCTGCAGGTATTGCCCTTTCCCTTGCCGGAATAAGGGAGCCGCTTTTATCCGGGTATTCTTCCGTGGTATTGAAAGCCTCAATTGTACTCACAGGGTTTGGAATGAATATATCCCAGGTCATAGGCGCCTCTAAATCCGGTTTTATTATTACAGGCGCAGCGGTTTTGTTTGTTATATCAACAGGGTTGCTGATCGGCATGCTTTTAAAAACCGACCGCAAAACCGGACTGCTTATCTCTTCCGGTACTGCCATTTGCGGGGGAAGTGCAATAGCAGCGGTTGCACCCGTCATTGACGCCAAAAGTCACCAGATATCAATTGCAATGGCAATCGTTTTCATACTGAATTCAATATCACTTATAGCCTTTCCCTTAATCGGAAACTACCTTGAATTAAGCCAGGAATTCTTCGGATACTGGGCTGCAATAGCTATACACGATACCAGCTCCGTTGTAGGGGCAGGAGCAATTTACGGGGAGGAAGCTCTTGAAATCGGCACTACAGTCAAGCTGATCAGGACACTGTGGATTATTCCCCTCACAATCCTCATTGGACTGTCACGTAAAAAAAGCCTGAAAACAGGCAGCAGTATTCCATGGTTCATACTGTTTTTTATACTGGCAATAATTACTGCATACCTTCTTCCGCAATTCGATAGCCTGTTTTCACATATCCAATGGCTGGGCAGAAGGGGACTGGTCGCTGCCCTTTTTCTTATAGGTTCCGGCATTTCACTGGGTGAAGCCCGCAAAGCCGGGAAAAGCAGTTTTTTAACCGGTATCAGTTTGTGGATTTTAATAGTTGGAACTTCATTTTTCTTTCTTGGTAGGTTCATTGGTATTGAATAAAAAAAGCCGGTTGGAATCGATCGTCTGTGTTTAATTTACGTAGAAAAAATATTGTATATTTGTTATAGTGCTTATCCTTAAGAAAAATATTACTATTTGCCTGCTGTTTTTTTCGTGCCTGGTTTCATATGGACAAATAAAGGATATCGGGATACATTCAATAATTAATCATGAACGTGTTTTAAGCAAGGCAGGCACTCAAAACTGGTGCATAGCTCAAAGTGACCGGGGTTTCATCTATTTTGCAAACAATGATGGGATACTTGAATTCAATGGAACAGGTTGGAATATTTATCCCCTGCCCGATTCACAGGTTGTACGTTCGGTAATGGCTGCAGGAGACTCTGTATTTGCGGGTGCTTTCGAGGAAATTGGATACCTGGGCATAAATGAAAAAGGCACCCTGGAGTGGCATTCACTTAATCATCTCATACCGGAAAAATATAAAAAGTTTGAAGAAGTCTGGAATGTCTATTCAGATGATAACAGAATAATTTTTCAATCATTCAGTTACATATTCATTTATGAAGATGGGGCAATAAAAGTGATTGAACCCCCAAGTGAGCTTAGTTTAATGCATAATGCAGGCAACCGGTTATTTGTGGCTGATAAAGATAACGGATTAATGGTTCTTGAGGGGGACAGTCTTGAACTGGTTAACAGTCACCCGGTATTTTTTCACAATGAAATACGTTTTGTACTTCCCTATAAAGAAGATAGATATATAATAGGCACATCAAATGAAGGTGTATTTGTTTTGAATGGCGAAAAACTTTTTTCATGGGAACCGGATATCAATAAACATCTTATAAATGATAACCTGTATTCGGGTATCAGGCTTTCGGGAGGCGGTTATGCTTTCGGAACCATCCGGAATGGATTATATATTACAAACGCACAAGGAAGGCTATTGCAGCATGTAAACAGATACAAAGGCCTGCAGAATAACACAATACTCAGCATCTTTGAGGACAACCGGAACAATCTTTGGCTCGGACTTGACAATGGAATTGACTTTGTCGATCTTAGTTCACCGCTTACTTTTATAAACTATAACTACAATATTGAAAGCAGTTATACAAGTATCATTTTCAACGACATCCTTTATATTGGTACAAACCAGGGTCTTTATGCTGCAAGCATTGACAATCTTCGGAATTCGCCCGATACTGAAGACAGTTTCACCCTTATAAGCGGAACAGAAGGACAGGTATGGAGACTTGAAATAATCGATAATTCATTATTGTGCGGGCACAATTTTGGTTCTTTCCAGGTTGAGGGATTCAGAGCAAAACAAATATCTGACATAAGAGGTTTCTGGTCATTTCTGAAACCACCCGGATTGAGTGATACAATCATTGCAGGGACTTATACCGGACTTGTAAGGTTAAAAAGAGAAAACGGAGAATGGTATTTTCTTGATGAAATTAAAGGCTTCAGAGAGTCAAGCAGATCAATGTTTTTCGATCAGCAGGACAATTTATGGATTGCTCACGGCTACCGTGGACTGTTTAAGCTGGATTTCAGTCCCGGTTACTCCACTGTTGAAAATGCAAAGTTATACTATAACAGTCACGGATTGCCTGAATCCCTGCCGTACAATATTCAGATAGTCAATAATAAAATGCATATTTCAACTCATGAAGGGATTTTTAACTACGACCATTTAGCGGATAGTTTTATTGTTAACCAGCCTTTATCAATTTTATTTGGCCAGAAAGGCTTCATTGACAAAATTTTTCAGGATAAGGAAAACAACCTCTGGTATTTCACGAATGATTATTTGGGGGTTCTGCGACTACTTGATGACGGGGTTTACAGGGATATTACCGCACCGTTTTACGGAGTCAATGATCACCTGATACCCGCTTTTCACAATATCTTCATAAGCGATAATGAAAATGTTTTTATTGGGTCACAAAAAGGTTTGGCGCATTACAACCCAACTATTTTAAAAGATTACAATTATCTTGATAATCTTTTTTTTACAGACATAACTTTTTATGGAAGCAATGATACAGTATCATATAAACACTTCAGTGACGTAATCCTTAAATCAGACCAGGAAACACCCGGAAAGCCTTTTTCATTGAATTCAGTGGCTTTCAGGTTTACAACACCAGCTTTCGAAAACCCGATTAAAAACAGGTTCTCCTGGCGTCTTCTGGGACATGAAGAAAAATGGTCTGATTGGGAGAGTATGAATTTTAAAGAATATACCAATCTTTACGAAGGAAACTATATTTTTGAGGTTAAAGCGATGAATGCTTTTGGCACTGAAAGCAATATCAGGCGGTTTCACTTCACCATTGAACCCCCATTTCTTCGCTCAAAAACAGCTTATATTCTGTATACCATCGTTTTACTGATAATTATATCTGTAAATGTATATTATGTAAGAAGAAGAATATTAAGAATCAGGCTCCGTGAGCGACTGAAGCATGAAAAAAGACTTGCAAAAAAGGAGGAAATGTTCAAGAAAAAAACAGCACTGAGCGAAAAGGAGATTATGCAAATCAGAAATGAAAGCCTGCATAATGAAATGAAACATAAAAACAAGGAACTTGCCAATATAACATTTCACCTGATACAGAAAAACAGAACCCTTACCGGTCTTCAGGATGAACTCAATGAATTACTGAAAAACCTTCCAGATGATAATCCGCAAATACATAATGTGCGGAGCCTGCTGAAAAAGGTAAAAAAAGACCTTCATAATAAGAAGAACTGGGAACTTTTTGACAATTATTTTGATGAGGTACACCAGGACTTTATTAACAGGTTAAAAAAAGAGTACAGCAATCTTTCTCCAAAAGAACTGCGTCTGTGCGCATACCTGCGAATGAATTTATCTACCAAAGAAATCGCCCCTCTGATGAATATCTCCATAAGGGGCGTTGAGATAAGCCGTTACCGGCTAAGGAAAAAACTTTCACTTGACCATAAAACAAACCTGACTGATTATATCATATCCTATTAAGTTTTTTTAACCCCTTTCTAAAAGTTGAATTGAAACAGGCAATTTCCCTTATTTGAGAAAGTGACTGCATATTATAGAAAACACGAAAGTTTTCATAAACGAGTTACACAACGATAGCATGATGTATTTTTGATGTAGTGAGTTTTTTGTTTGAAGAGTTTTAGATGTAACATTTTTTTATACCCTGCCTTGTATATTGTTCTATATTGCTTTTTAAACTGATGCAAATACAATTCTCCAAATAACAAATTTAAAACTCATTAACATGAAAAAGAAAAAAACTCAAAAAATTTTCATGCATGCACTTGTAATGCTTATTGGATTATCATTCATGGCTTTAAATGCATGCGACAAGGAAGAAGAGATTCCTGTTGAAGATCCGGTTGCAAGTTTCCAGTACGAAATTGATGATAATGATTTCTTACAGGTCACTTTTATAAACGTTTCACAAAATGCTGAAACCTACAGCTGGGACTTTGGCGATGGGAACAATTCTGCCGAAGAAAATCCGGTACATGTATATCAATCTACAGGCACATATGAGGTTACCTTAACGGCAACCAACAGTGCGGGTGTAAATTCCACTTTCTCACAATCCATAGAATTGGAAGATCCCGAAGAAGCTCTGAAGATGCTGACCGGTGAAACTTCCAAAACATGGAAGCTCCTTAGGGAAGGAACAAGTTTAGGTATTGGTGAGAACATGGACAATCTTCGCGAATGGTGGGCGCTGGAAAATGACGGATCCCGCCCCTGCGTTTACTTCCATGAATTCACATTCCACCGTGATGGTACATATGAATTTGATGATAAAGGTTCCTTCTGGGGTGAAGAGGGTGTATTCCCGGAAGATTTTGAAGGAACCTGTTTTGAAGCTGTGCCAGCTAACATGCTTAATGTGGAAGGCGCTGATGTCAGTGCATGGCTTGGCGGTACTCACTCCTTTGAGTATGACCCTTCTGCCGGCATTGTTACTCTTACAGGAGAGGGTGCCTGGATAGGCCTTCCCAAGCTTGCCACGGATGGGGAGGTATTAGTGCCGCAAAGTAGTGTAACATTTGAAATAAGTATCGAAGAACATAATGACTATGACCTGATGCATGTAATATTCGACTATGGCTGGGGAATTTGGGATATTTCATATGCACACTATCATGATCCTTCGCTGGAGCCGGATGTGGTTTCATTCTTTGTAGATTTTAGTTTCAGCGTTGAAGAAAGGACTGTAACGTTTGAGAATAATTCCAGAGAGGCAACTTCCTACAGCTGGGACTTTGGTGATGGTAATACCTCTGCTGAGGAAAATCCGGTTCATACCTATGCTGAAGATGGAACATATACCGTTGTTTTAACAGGTACAGGTCCTGCCGGTACCAAAGAAGCTACACAGAATGTAACTATTGACACAAATTTTCCTGAGGAAGCCCCACCAACTCCTACTGAGGATGAAGGAGATGTTATATCTATTTATAGTCATGCTTACACAGACATTTCAAATGTTGATCTTA
Organism: Bacteroidales bacterium; assembly: GCA_007125955.1. Taxonomy (GTDB): domain Bacteria; phylum Bacteroidota; class Bacteroidia; order Bacteroidales; family PUMT01; genus PUMT01. The sequence goes on from SLCF01000078.1 coordinate 6,220, forward strand.
ATCCAAACTGGGGCCAGGGAACTGCAACTGAGGAAATAGAAGTTGAAGGTCAAAACATTCTAAAAATGGCCGGTTTGGACTTCCAGGGAATTTCCTGGGAAGATAATGCTCAGGATGTTTCTGGCAAGACTAATCTTCATGTAGATATTTGGTGTGCAACTGTGACCGATATAAATATATCCCTGATAGGCGGTGGAGCTGAGAATCCTGTTAAAATTACAACTGAAGAAGGTGTGTGGAAAAGCATCGATATTCCCCTTTCGGAATATACTGCTCCGGACTTAACAGAGATTATTCAGATGAAGTTTGATGATGCTGAAACTGGAGCATCTCCAACCATCTTTGTTGCTAACATTTATTTCTATTAATGTTGAATAGCAATTTGTAACAATAACAATTTACCCGGTTAATGAACATAGAGAGTCCCTGTAATGCAGGGCTCTCTATGTCAATTACTTAAGTGTAATTATTTAATCAACTAAGATATTATAGTCGTGATAGTTAGACTCATCGGATTAGTGCTGATTATACAGGGATTAATTGCATGTGACAGTGAGAATATAACGGACACAGCTAACCCCGCGAATCTTACAGTTGATATCACGATTCCTGATGATTCCGGTCTGGTTTTAATTCAAGCAAGCGCCGAAAATGCATCAGAGTATCAATTAAGAATCGAAGACACACAAGATCCTTATGAAACAAATACCTCGGGTTATTTTGAATACCAGTTTCAACAATCCGGTTCATACGAGTTGGATGTCCGTGCTTACGGTAAATCGGGCAGGTATTTAAGAGAGATCATTCCGGTTGACATAACAATCAGCTATGATGTCCCTGTTGATGAAGGTTATTTCACGCCATTGAATTATGATGGGTGGAAATTAATATGGCATGATGAATTTGACGGGAATACAATAAATACAGAGAACTGGGTTTTTGAAATTGGCGACGGATGCCCCGGACTGTGCGGTTGGGGAAACAACGAGCTGCAATATTACCGCAAGCAGAATGCATGGGTTGATGGTAGTGTATTAACTATCGAAGCCAGGAAAGAATCTTTTAAAAATCGCCGGTATACTTCTGCCAGGATGAAAACGCAGGAAAAAGTATCATTTCAATATGGGCGCATTGATATCAGGGCTTTGCTCCCCGGGGGGCAGGGCATTTGGCCTGCATTATGGATGTTGGGCAATGACATCACTACAGCAGGCTGGCCGGCTTGTGGTGAGATAGACATTATGGAAATGATTGGCGGGAGCGGCAGGGAAAACCAGGTGCATGGCACCCTGCACTGGGATTTGAACGGGCATGTGAGTGCCGGCGGATCATACACCCTCCCATCAGGTACATTCGGCGATGAGTATCATGTCTTTTCAATTATATGGGATGAAAACCTGATTAGATGGTTTGTTAATGATAAACAATACTTTCAGATTGATATTACACCTTCACATATGACTGAGTTTCACCAGGAATTCTTCTTAATATTCAATGTTGCCGTTGGCGGCAACTGGCCCGGAAATCCTGATGACAGCACAGTGCTTCCCCAACAGATGAAGGTTGATTATGTGCGTGTATTTCAGAAGGAGTAATAATAAATAATTGATGATAATTCCGGCAAAATCCGAAATACACAATACTTTTAAAAAAAATACCAACATTAAAAACATTGCAAAATGAACAAAGCCTTACTGATTTTTATTCTTTTTATTACAGGATTGCCGGGTACCTTTGTTTTGCACGCCCAGACACTGGAAGGCATAATAACAGACCAGATCACGGGTGAAACATTGCCGGGGACAAACATTACCCTGAAAGGTACCACGCAGGGAACAACAAGCAATATTGACGGTCAGTACAGTTTATCTTTATCTGCCGGCTCTCATGTAATAGTATTCAGCTTTGTTGGGTACATTACCCAGGAGGTTCCTGTGACTCTGGAGGAAGATGAAACTATTACACTAAATATTGAGCTCTTGCCTGATATTAAGGCTTTTGATGAACTCGTCCTGGTTGGATACGGCACACAACAAAAGAAAGTTGTAACAGGAGCTATTGCAAGCGTTGATGCTGAAAAGATTACATCAACCCCAGTGCTTCGTATTGAGCAGGCCATGCAGGGAATGGCAGCCGGTGTACAGGTAACCAATCTGAGCGGGCAGCCGGGAGAGCCCCCAACTGTGCGTGTCCGCGGTGCCGGGACCACCGGGAATGCAGAGCCACTTTATATTGTTGACGGCATGGCAGTAGAAGGAATCGAGTATTTAAATCCCGGCGATATTGAATCGATAGATGTACTTAAAGATGCTGCATCAGCTGCTATATACGGGGCAAGGGCAGCAAACGGAGTGGTTCTTATTACTACCAAAAGCGGTGAAGCGGGTGAAATGAGAATTAATTACTCCTTTTACCAGGGAGTTCAGAATGTAGCCCGCACAATAGATATGCTCGATGCAGAACAATACATGATGATGATGAATGAGGGCAGAAGAAATGCAGGCCTGAGCGAACCTTTTGACCTTAACGAGATACCAAAGCATAATACCAACTGGCAGGATGCATTATTTACCAGCAACGCACCCATAGCCAATCATGAATTGTCGGTATCCGGCGGGACCGAAAAATCTACTTACTCCTCCTCCCTCTCATACTTTACACAACAGGGAATAATCGGCGGAGACAGATCCCAGTTTGACCGTCTGACTGCCAGGTTGAACACAAGGCACCAGGTGAACGATTTTATACAATTTGGGAACAATATTTCCTATTCTCACATCATTACAAGGGGAATTGCAAGTAATTCGGCCTTTAATGCTGCTTATAGCAGTGCCTTAAACCTTGATCCGCTGACCCCGGTTTATGAAAAGGATGAGAACATTCTTGCACAGGCCCCCTATTCTACCGAACCTGTTGTAACCAACAATGAGGGTCAGGTTTATGGTATCTCCAACTATGTAGGTGCTGAAATAGTAAATCCCGCTGCATTGCTGGAGATACAAACCGGTGAAACCAGGGTAGACAAGGTAGTGGGAAACGTTTTCGGGGAAGTGGAACTTATGGATAACCTGAAATTCAGATCATCACTTGGTATTGATCTGGGTTATGTTTTGAATGATTTTCACCAGCCGCTGTTTTATCTTAACGGAGCCCAGTCGAATACCAACAAAACTACAGTATCAAAAAATATTGACAGGTTTTACACATGGCAATTTGAAAACACCCTCTCTTATGTAATAGAAATAGATGATCACAATATTTCAGCCCTTGCAGGTACAACCGCGAGAAAATCCAATTTCGAAGACCTTTACGGATTCAACGCCCAGGTGAATGTAAGCGATCCCAATCATGTTTACCTTAATATGGCAACGGATACCGTGTGGACGGCCTACGGGGGAGCAAATCATTCAGCACTCCTTTCGGCTTTCGGCAGGATCAGCTATAATTACCAGGGTATTTATGCCTTAAATCTTACAGTCCGCAGGGACGGATCCTCAAAATTCGGGCCGAACAACAGGTTTGGGACATTCCCTTCAGTGGGGGCAACCTGGATGATCAGTGAGGAGAATTTCTTCCCTGCTCTCGGACCGATTGATGCAATTAAGCTGAGAGCTTCCTGGGGAATAAATGGCAACCAGGAAATTGGTGATTACCAGTTTATTTCAACAATAGATAAGAGCCGCGGTTATATCTTTGGCTCCGGCAGGACCTTTGGTTCGTCCCCTTCTTTTATAGAAAATGCTGATATAAGATGGGAGGAATCGGAGCAGATTAATGCAGCTCTCGACTTTGGGGCCTTCAATAACCGTCTGACCGGCTCATTGGATTATTACATAAAAACTACCAGTGGCTTGCTTGAGGTAATACCCATCCCGGGACACGTAGGGAACGACCCGCCGTTTGACAATGTTGGGAGCGTTGAGAACAGGGGCGTGGAATTATCGTTTAACTGGAGGCACCACATGCAGGATTTTCGCTACTCTGTCGGATTGAATACAGCCTATAACCGGAATAAAATGACAAAGATAGGTAATGCCGAAGGTGTACTTCCGGGTGCAACATGGGCAGTCGCAGGTATGGTGACACGTGCCGAACTGGGTATGCCCATAGGCTATTTCTGGGGATATGTTACAGATGGGATATTCCAGAATATGACAGAAGTTTATTCACATATCAACAGTCAGGGTCAAATGCTTCAACCTAAAGCCCGACCAGGGGACGTGCGTTTTGTTGATTTTAATGGTGATGGCGTTATAGATGCCGATGACCGGACCATGATTGGCAATCCCACACCAAAACTTACATTTGGGATGAATGCAAGTTTTGAGTACAAACAGTTCGATCTGGGATTATTTGTTAACGGTACCTATGGAAATGATATTTTCAACGGGATGCAGAGACGTGACCTGAGATACATTAACCGTACAACACATTTCCTGAACAGGTGGACAGGTGAAGGAACGTCCAGTACCGTTCCGCGATTTACCTGGATAGATGCCAACAATAACGACAGAATATCAGATCTTTACATAGAAGATGGTTCATATCTCAGACTGAAAAACATACAGATAGGTTATACAATTCCGGTGCAGGTACTCAGAAGAATTCAGGCCAATTCATGGAGAGTTTACATATCTGCAGAAAACCTGCTGACCCTGACCAAATATTCAGGTGCTGATCCGGAAATTGGTGCAATGAGCTCTTTCGATATTGCTATCGACAGGGGAGTCTATCCACTGGCAAGGACTTTTCGCCTTGGTACGAGCATTTCATTTTAATCACTACAAGCAGAACAAATTATGAAAAAAATAATAATAAGATCGGTAAAATTATTTGTAATAGTTTTGTTATTAAGTTCCTGCAACAAGGACTTCCTTGATCTGCAACCTCTCGACCAGGAGGTAACCTCAAATTTTTACCAAACTGAAGAACAGGCTTTTCAGGCGCTGGTAGCCGTATATGATGTGCTTACATACCAATCAACTCCGGGTGTCAGCTGGGCTCCCTTTCTCACTGTGGCTGATGTACTTTCTGACGACGCTTTTGGTGGCGGTTCGGATGCCAATGACGGACTCGAATTCAATCAGTTGAACAACCACAATATACCAACCACCAATCCTGTGGTCCATGCTACCTGGATAAAGAATTACATCGGTATTTACAGGGCAAACCTCTTTCTCGAGATTATTGATGACATTGATGCAACTGAAAGTTTCAAGAAGCGGACCATAGCCGAAGCAAAGTTTATGCGTGCCTATTTCTATTTTGAGCAGGTTCGCTTTTTTGAAAATATTCCTTTACTCACATCAACATTGTCTGGGCCATCTGAATACAGCCAGGAACAAAACACTCCCGGGGAAGTTTACGACCAGATTGCACTTGACCTGGTTGAAGCTATCGACGATCTTCCGGAAACTTTACCTGCTTCAGAATATGGAAGGATTACCAAATGGGCCGCACAAGGGCTGCTTGCCAGAGTTTATCTTTTTTATAACGGGGTGTATGGCGGCCTCCTGAATGCTGGCGGAACAACAGTTGATCAAACATTTGTGTTGATTCAACTGGAGGATTTGATTGAAAACAGCGGTCACGATCTTTTTGATGACTACTCAGATAATTTCAGCCTGGTCGGTGAATTTGGTATAGAGTCTGTCTTTGAGATTTCATATGGTGATACCCCGCCCTGGTGGGATTGGGGCTATCCCAGGGGAGGAAATGGCAACCTGGCTGCCCAGATGCAGGGTCCTCGGGTGACCGGTTCAGGCAACTGGAACAGGGGTTGGAGCTTTGGAACAGTCAGTCACAAGCTTGCACTTTTCCTGGAGGATGATCCGCGTTTTGAGCACACCATTCTCACAGAAGAGGAGCTTGACGGTACACTTACCAGGGGATATCAACATACAGGATATTTCTCGAAAAAATACAGCTCGGATGCAGAACATTGGGGATCGGACGGTCAGTTCGAACTGAACCGTACCTGCAACTTCAGGGTGATACGCTTTTCTGATGTTCTGCTCATGGCCGCAGAACTTGACAGTCCCAATAAACAGGAGTATCTGGACAAGGTCAGGGACAGGGTTGAGCTTGATCCGGTGCCGGCCACCCTTGAGAATATCCTGGCAGAAAGGAGACTGGAGTTATCACTGGAAGGTATCCGTTACTTTGATCTGTTAAGGCGCGGCGTTGCAAATGCAAGTTCTGAACTTACTCACTCCGGTATCAGGGGGCCAAACTATGAAGGCGATCAGCAAATCTTCGATGTGACTTTTAATGAGGCAACCAAAGGCTTTTTGCCCATCCCTCAAACAGAAGTTGATCTTTCCGCCGGTGTGTTTAATCAAAATGAAGGATACTAAAACAGAAACCTTTATCCCCGGCAAAACTTTAATCCTGGCAGAATTGCTCCGGGCCACGGCATATGATAATAATGTTACTAAAACAAAAACTGTTATAAATAATTAACATGACAAAAAAAACCTATACCATCTTCATTTCACTTGTTGTGGCCCTGGGTGGTTTCCTGCTTGGATATGACAGTGCTGTAATTTCGGGAGCAACACCTTTCTACCGTGAAACCTTTGGACTTGATTCGGGGTCTATGCTTATCGGGTTTTCAGTAAGCTCGCTCATTCTGGGAGCAATTATGGGTAATATTATTGCAGGAAAACTGGCAGATTTTTTCGGTCGTCGCAAAATATTGATGACAACAGCTATACTTTTTACTGCAAGCGCAATAATAACAGCCCTGGCATCAAATATTACAATCTTTGTTATAGGCCGTATAACCGGCGGTTTGGGTGTTGGCATGGCTATTCTGGTGGCACCTATGTATATTGCAGAAATTGCTCCGCGAAAATTACGGGGCACCCTGGTTACATTTAATCAGCTCAACATCGTTATTGGAATTTCTGTTGCCTATTTTTCCAACTATTTCTTTCAGCAGACAATTGCTGATCCTGACCTCAAGTGGCGTGTGATGCTGGGTGTAGAGGCCGTGCCGGCCATAATATATTTAATATTGCTTTTCCTTGTTCCACGCAGCCCCAGGTGGCTTATGCAAAAAGGGGAAAATGAAGAAGCCATCAATGTGCTTCAGAAAATTCACGGCCAGGCACAATCGATAATAATATATAACGAAATAGAAAAAAGCCTTAAAGAGCTTCTTAACAAAAATAAAGCCCGCTGGGCAGATGTTTTTAGCCGGAAAATGAAAACAGTCCTGATTATAGGTTTTGGCATCGCATTCTTTCAGCAGATAACAGGTATAAATGCTATTTTCTATTATGCCCCGATGATATTTGAAATGGCCGGCGGTGGTAAGGATGCAGCCTTTATGCAGGCAGCTATTCTGGGCGTTACCAATGTGGTAATGACTATACTGGCCCTGTTCCTTATCGACAGCCTGGGAAGGAAACCCCTGCTATATACAGGTGCAGCCGGCATATGCATTTCACTTGCAATAGTGGGTTTTTCATTCAATAATGCAAAATACAATATTGACGCTTCATCAATGCGCGAACTTACCCAGGAAGTAACGGAGATGGGGGCAGATCCGCATCATATGTCAAACATCCTGAAACTTGATCAGCTTGAAGACACACCATTTAACAACGAAGTAGAATTCTTCAGTCTCGTAAAGGAAAAAGTGGGACAGGATACTTATAACAGTTTCAAGGAAATCATCCTGAAACATTCGATCAGTATAAACGCTGTGTGGATTCTTATAGGACTTATAATGTTCGTAGCCTCATTTGCAATATCAATGGGACCCGTTATGTGGACACTGCTTTCGGAAATATTCCCAAACAAGCTTCGGGGAATGGCTATTTCTATAATGGGATTCTGGAACTCAATTGTCAGCTTTTCTGTGGCTACAGTTTTCCCGGTACAGTTGGAATACATGGGGTCCAGTAATACATATTTGATCTATTCATTTTTCGGCTTTTTAACCCTGCTTTTTGTCTGGCGGTTAGTGCCTGAAACAAAAGGCAGATCACTTGAAGAACTGGAATCTGAACTTGTTAAGCGGTCTTAACATGTATAACTAAATTTAAAAAGCATGAAAACTTTGAAAAAGATTTATCTGATTTTTATTTCTGTTACTTTATCTATGATAATAACTGCATGCAATCAGGGTCAAGAAACTGCCGGGAAATATCTGTCTGAAGGACCCTCACATGTGGAAATGCGAATGATCGACGGCAAATACCGCCTTTTTGTGAACGGTGAAGAGTTTTATGTTAAAGGTGCGGGTTGTGAATTTGGCCCCTGTTACCTTATAGCTGCCCATGGCGGTAATTCTTTTCGTACATGGCGGACCGATAACGGCCGCAGATCGGGTATGGAAGTGCTTGATGAAGCCCGGGAACACGGTTTGATGGTTATGATGGGGCTTGATGTGGAACGGGAACGCCATGGATTCGACTATAATGATGAAAAAGCGGTAGCCGCACAACTTGAGCGCTTCCGGAAGGAGGTTATGGAGCTGAAAGACCATCCCGCTTTACTGGGATGGGGCATTGGGAATGAACTTAATCTGCATTATACAAATTTAAAAGTATGGGATGCTGTGAACGACATTGCCAAAATGATAAAGGAAGTGGACGGCCATCATGTTACAACAACAATGCTTGCCGGTATAGGTCCTGAGGAGGTTGAATATATCTCAGCCAACTGCCCTGACCTCGACTTTCTTTCAATACAGATGTATGGCGAGATTGTAAACCTTCAGCAGTATATTGACAATGCAGGCTATGATGGTCCTTATCTCGTTACAGAATGGGGTGCCACCGGACACTGGGAGATGCCGGAAACATCATGGGGGAGACCAATTGAGCAAACCTCAACGGAAAAGGCAGAAGCAGTTAAATACCGTTATAAAAATGTCATCCTGGAAGATGATACCAACTGCATGGGTTCGTATGTTTTTCTATGGGGACAAAAACAGGAACGAACACCTTCATGGTACGGATTATTTACAGAAAAAGGGGAAAAAACCGAAGCCATAAATGTAATGGAGTACTTGTGGACAGGTCAGTGGCCTGATTATACAGCGCCAAGGATGCTTGATATTTATATTTTGGATGAAGGTGGTCGTTTTGATAATATCCAACTGGATAAAGACACCGGTTATAAAGTAATAATCGAAGTGGATCATCCTGATAAAACTAAACTTTCAGTGCGTGCTGAAATTATGCCTGAGCCGAAAGAACTGAGTGATGGTGGTGATTTTGAACCTCGTCCGGAAAGCATTGAAGGACTCGTAATTTCAGCAAACACATCTGAAGTGAATTTCAAAACACCTGCAGAGGAAGGAGAATACCGCATACTTGTATATGTTTCAGATCAGGACAATAATGCAGGTACCGCTAATATTCCTTTCCTTGTAAAATAAACCCATTAAATAATTCTAATAAATCCAACAACTGATCTGTTTTGAAGGAATACAAACCATATATCGGTCAGCAAATATTGCATAACCATAACAAAAATGCCGAAGGCAGCTTAACTGAAACAGGTGGTGAAAGTTATTATTGTATAGAAGAATACGACTCATTACCCCCTTTTTTAATGACCATTGTCAGCAGCTCCGATCTGTGGATGTATCTTTCAAGCAGTGGCGGACTTACCGCCGGCCGGCAAAACAGGAATAATGCACTTTTCCCTTATGAAACCGATGACAAGATCCATTTATCCATAGCTTTTACAGGTCCTAAAACCATCATAAGGGTCAGGGAGAATAAAAAAATGGTGATCTGGGAACCTTTCTCTGAGCGCAATCGTGGAATTTACAGGACTAAAAGAGAACTGCTGAAAAATTGGACCGGAAATAAGATCATCTTTCGAGAGACAAATTACGATTTAAAGCTACGTTTCAGCTACTCCTGGATGAGCAGTGATGAACTGGGCTGGATAAAAAAAAACAGCATTGAAAATCTGTCAGACAAAATTCAACATATTGAATTTGTTGACGGACTGCAAAATATTTTACCACATGGAATTACACGTGAGAGCCAAAGTATGATGAGCACACTGATGGATGCTTATAAAACTGCAGAATGGCTTCCTTCCCATCAAATGGCCATATACAGTATGTCGTCTATCCCGGTTGACCGGCCTGAACCAAGCGAGGCATTGTCAGCCAATATAGCCTGGCTCCACGGTTTGGATGTAAAAAAAATATTTCTGAGTGCTGACCAGCTAGAAAAGTTCAGATTTGGAGATTCTCCGGAGACAGAAAAAAGGGTTTTTGGAAAAAGCACATCATTTTTTACTTTTTCAACTTCAAAGCTGATCCCGGGGAATCTTATTTCATGGTACATATGCGCAGATATTGGAAAAGAAAGTTCGGATATTATTGCCCTGCAAAATAAATTAAAAAGCACTCCGGACATAACAGGTTATATTGAAAAGACTGTATCCCATGACACTGCAAGGCTAGAAGAGCTGGTCAGGATGGCTGACGGCAAACAATACACCGGCGATAAATTAAACGATAACAGGCATTTTGCCAATGTGCTGTTTAATATTATGAGGGGAGGGATTTTTGAGAATGACTATAATGTTGAAGCAGAGGATTTTTTCCTGCATCTTGAGAATTCATGCAAAGGCATCTGTGAAAAAAATAAAACACTTTTTGCTGAAATAGATGGTTCTGTAAGTCTGGATAAGCTTCTTAACACTGTAAAAAAAAGTGGTGACGACGACCTGCTGCGTCTCTCCCTTGAGTACCTCCCTTTGAGCTTTAGCCGCCGTCACGGAGATCCGAGCCGTCCCTGGAACTTTTTTGACATAAAGGTAAAAAAAACCGACGGCACACCATTGCTGAACTACCAGGGCAACTGGCGGGATATTTTTCAGAATTGGGAAGCCCTCTCCTTCTCTTTTCCAGGATTTTTGCCGGGTATGATATGCCGCTTTCTTAATGCCTCAACTGCAGATGGTTATAACCCTTACCGAATCACCAGGGAAGGATTCGACTGGGAGGTACTGAATCCCGGCGATGCATGGGCGCATATTGGATACTGGGGAGACCACCAGATCATTTATTTGCTTAAACTGCTGGATATGTACGAAAAGTTTTTCCCCGGTAAACTCCTCGAGAATTTCAATATACCAATATTTGTTTATGCAAATGTACCCTACCGGATCAAAAGTTATGCCGATATTCTTGCTAATCCGAGGGATACTATAATTTTTGACCATAAACTGCATGCGCATATTCTTAAAATGAGTAACGAAACAGGCAGCGACGGGAAATTGCTGTATAGCAGCGGAGGGCTTGTAAAAGCATCCTTTATGGAAAAGATCCTTGTAAGCTTGCTTACAAAACTTAGTAACTTTGTGCCGGATGCCGGCATCTGGCTTAATACCCAACGACCAGAATGGAATGATGCCAACAATGCCCTTGTGGGAAACGGCACCTCAATGGTCACCCTTTACCATATGCGCCGCTTTGTCGATTTCCTTATAAAAATAAACAAGACCGGAGCAGTTGAGAACTTTATGCTATCTGAAGAAGTATCAGGTTTCCTGAAGGATATCGAAGTTATATTGAACAATCACAAACAATCTTTGATTGAAGAATTTACTCCTGCTAAACGAAAGAAAATTACTGACCAACTGGGGAAAGCAGGTGAATCATACAGAAAGCGGGTTTATGCGGGATTTACCGGAAGCAATGAGGAGCTGAACAGATCGGATTTGCAGAATTTCTTAAAACTTGTTTTGAGCTATATTGATCGTAGCATTGGTGCAGGCCGGATGAGCAGTGGGTTATACCATTCTTACAATCTGCTGGAATTTTCCAATGAAGAGCTACAGGTAAAACCCCTGCAACTAATGCTGGAGGGGCAAACATCCATATTGAGCAGTGGGACCCTGCAACCGGATGAAATTCTGGAATTAATAGAATCACTTTTTAAAAGTGAGCTGTATTGCAAAAAACGCAAAAGCTTTATGCTATACCCTTTTGTTTCACTGCCCGGTTTTATGGAAAAAAACAATATCCCGCCATCGCTTTTGAATAAGTCGGGGTTGCTAAAAAAACTAATAGATACGGGAAATACATCTATTGTAAGGAGAGATGTAAACGGCGGTTTCCATTTTAACGGTAACCTGAAAAATTCAGATATACTGATGAAAGCGCTTAAAGAGTTGCAGGAGCGGGGATATGAAAAGGAAATGGTTGATGATGAAACAAAAAACATCCTTGCAATTTATGAAAAGGTTTTTAATCACAAGACTTTTACCGGTCGTTCCGGATCATTTTACAAGTATGAAGGCCTTGGGTCAATATACTGGCACATGGTTTCAAAACTTTTACTCACACTGGGAGAGAACATAATCAGGTTTTCAGCCAGCCGGAAAAACGACCAGGTTGTTTCGTCATTAACAAAACATTACTACAAAATTAAAAGTGGAATCGGGCTTCACAAAAATCCGGCCGATTATGGCGCCTTCCCTGTAGAGCCTTATTCACATACACCTTTAATGATGGGGGCCCAGCAACCGGGTCTTACAGGCCAGGTAAAAGAAGATATTCTAAGCAGGTTTAATGAACTGGGGCTGATTGTGGAAAACGGGAAAATAAGATTCCTTCCGGTGATGCTGCAGGTGAGTGATTTCAAAAAAAACGGGAAGTTGCAATTCAGCTTCTGCAACACATCGATTGTCTATACAAAATCTGAAAAACAAAGTCTCAGGATTTATTACAGGGACAAAAATTATAATCCATTAACAATTAATTCACTAAATCTTCCCGGCAATATTTCGAAAGATATTTTTATGCGTTCCGGTAAAATAGAAAAAATAATTGCAGGAATCAATTTCTTAAATGATGGCAATACTGCTAATGTGGCAGACAGCCCGTCAAAATAATACCCGGAGCATTAACTGAAAGTTTTCTGAAAAAACCGGCCGGCCAAAAATGTTCAGGAGGCCAGCTTTTCAATGATCTTATTATTAAACGCTTCCAGATCCCCCGGATTTCTTGAAGTTATTAAATTATCATCAACAACAACCTCCGAATCAATCCAGTTTGCCCCCGCATTTTGAAGATCCTTTTTTATTGCGCTGAAAGATGTCATGGTGCGCCCTTTCACCACTTCAGCTTCAATTAATAGTTGAGGTCCGTGACAAATGGCAGCCACTAGCTTTTTCTTTTCGAAAAACCCAGGTACCTATTCCACAATAATTACCCCGTTCATTCCTGAATGAAGAGTACAAACATAGTTAAAACTGCCTGCGTCAGTGAAAGTGAAACTGAAATCCTGCCCTGGTTGAAGTGTTTCATCAAATAACCCATCATTACTGGTAACTGTATGGGCTACTGAGCTATCGTTTATCCAGCGAACAGTAGTTCCCGTAGAAACAGTCAGGCTGGCAGGCTGAAAAGTAGAAGTGGTCATACCCACCTCATTATCAGGCCTCCCATTCCCGTTTCCGCTTCCATTGCCGGGCGGAAGTTGATAGTCGTCATCATCAGTGCAACCGAAAGATAACAACATCAAAATTGAAGTTATAAATATTATTGCTTTCATAATTTCTAACAGTTTAATTTAACAAATAGTTAATGTTACTCTTTACACAATTCCTTTTCAGGATTCAATGATCTGTTATCTCCTTTGCTTGTAAACAACTTTAGAATTAATTGAAATACGCATTTCACTTAAGCCAATCGTATAATCTTCTTGCTATTAAAATCAGTCTGTTACATCAATTTTTTTATATATTTATTTAAACATTATTCTATATAGATTGTTCAATTATTAAAAAAATTCATTCAAATTAAACTGATAGTCAGATTGAACAAAGCCAAAAGCAAGCTTGTTTTAATTTAAATAGGATCATCATGAACCAATTAATTTTCATAACATTTTTTGTTTTCCTGTTTTCAATTAAAGGTTCACCGCAAACCTCCTACATAACCAGAGAAGGGACTATCTCTTTTTATTCATCTGCCCCCCTTGAAGATATAACGGCCGTAAACAACAAAGTCCAGTCAATGCTTAATTTAGACACCGGGGAGATTATTGTCAGATTACGCATTGAGGATTTCAGGTTCAGGATTGCTCTCATGCAAAAACATTTCAATGAAAGGTTTATGGAATCGCATATCTATCCGGAATCGAGATTTACAGGCATCATAGACGGTATAGTAACATTCCCCCATGAATATTTTCCGGACGAAGTAACTGTAAAAGGCTCACTTACAATTCACGGTGTTACCAGGGAGGTAGAAACCACAGGAAGAATACAAAGATCCGGTCCTAACTTGATTTGTAATGCCACTTTCCCGGTAAGAGTGGCGGACTACGATATAAAAATACCAAGAATTTTAATACGTAATATAGCTGAAGTAGTTGAAGTTACAGTTGATATGACGATGGAGCCGGTAAACTAAAATAAAATTTTATGAGAACTGGTTGTTTTCTAATCCTGGTAATCTTGATCTCTAACGTAAATGCGCAGACTAAAGATGATCCTTTTGATCAGCTTGGTGATTGGGATGATACTCCATCACTGGCTATCAAAACTTTCCGGAGCACAAAAATCGTTAATATGCCTTCTGTTGAGATTCCTTATCAGGGAGAATTGATTTTTAACATAGGCCACCGGTTTGGCAACGTCCGTTCCGGTATATACGAAATGTTCGGCCTCGATCTTGCAACTATCAGGCTTGGATTTGATTACGGCATCAATTCCTGGTTAGGAGCAGGTGTGGGACGAAGCACATTTGAAAAAACTTACGATGCTTACCTGAAATTCAGGATAGTGACACAGGAAGGAAGGACAGATTCCCC
>SLCF01000076.1 GCA_007125955.1 Bacteroidales bacterium
ACAGATGGCAAAGTTCATGATGTTAACATATAGGATCTTGTTGACTCTGAGAAGAACACATTTTTTTGTTATGCATAAAGCCTATACCTATTTTGGGCATTTATTAGAGATTGATCAAAGCTGGGCTTATTACGTAAATACTATGAGCTAATTACAGGCTTTTCAAAGAACGAAGAAATCAAAATAAAATATGATCGATTAAAAGTGTTCGAGTTATAAAGCTATACATGTAATGCAACATGAAAAAGATTTTGTTAAAATATAGTATGATTTTCTTAAACTAAATTAGGAAAAATAGTTATTCGTGTCAAGTGTTTTTGAAAAAAAAAAATTGAATAAAAAAACATATTAAGTTTTTTTTATAAAAAGGAAAGGGATTTAACAGGTGACTTCGGCAGACGTGGTTTTGCAACGGTTTGTTGACATAAGCCAAGACTCCTGTATTAGCCCCCTAAATAACTGGACAAAATTTGAAAAACAAATTAGAACTGTTAATTTACGGAATCGGGTGTACTGGTTTGCTGAAAGACTCAGGTTTGCGAAAATTTTTATCGAAATCGTGTGCGAATATGAATCTTTTTAAAAGTTTCATATATTGTAGAACTATATTTGTTATATTTACGTTTATTATATAGAAATAGGTTTGGAATTACTACGTAAAGACAAATTGCTTAAGCTAAAAAGGAAGAACAGAGGAAATAATAAATTATTGGATGCTATTGATAAGTTGATTTTGGATATTGAAAATGCGGAATGGTCAAAAAAAACGGATATAAAAAAAATTAGGCCTGATGCTGATTGTGTACATAGTGATGGGTTCTATTTTTTTGATATACACATCCACAGGACACTGGTCTTAATATTGTTTGATCAAGACGAAGCTATAATAATATGGGCTGGCACCCATGATGAATATGACTCAACATTTAAAGGCAATAAAAGAACGATTAGAAAATGGTTAAGAAACCATCAATTAATATGATTATGGAAAGATTGGCTATAAATAATATTTTAAAAATTGAGAAGCTGGAAAATGAGATGGAATATGAAAAAGCTTCTTCATTATATTTAAAACTTAGAAAACCGGCACAAAAAGATAAGTTCTATTCAGATATTAGAAAACAACTTAAGGTTCTGATAAATAAATATGAACAAGAACATTGGTCCGATGAAACCTCAATTACAGATGAACAGGTAAAACAGAGTGATATTGCAGAGGCTCTTGTAAGGGCAGAAAACCAATTCAATCAAAAAAGGAAAGAGCAGATTAGGAGGAGATTAAAGGAAGAAGGATTAAACCAGACAGATTTGGCAAAAATTCTTGGACACCGAAAGGGTTACATGTCCGAGTTAATCAATGGATTAAGACCGTTTTCCAGGGAAGATATAATAATTATTAACCGGTTATTGAAAATTAAATTTGAGGATTTGGTTCCACCATTTATTAAAAAGGAAAAGGCTGAACAAATAAATAAAGCGTTGGAATCAATTCCCCAAAGCAAACTGCGATTAACAATGAGTGACTTAACTCTGAAAACATCACAAGCAAAACATTAGCTTGTATATGTATCAAGATTCAACACATATTACCATATTGAACTTTTCAAACCGGCTCTTTTTTGAGGATGCCTGTTTTGACACTCAGTAATATGCCGGGGAATTTGCTGTCTGTATTACTTAGTTTCACTTTAAATACCCTCATCTTTTAGGCTCGGGAATGTCCTGGCGGGGCTTTGCCCTAAAGGCATATGCGTTAAAAAAATTTACGGTGCGAAGAAAAATTGGGGTTAAAGCTACCTCTTTAAGTTTTGGATAGTAAGATTTTAGCGAATTTTTACTTCATCTTTTTGATTTTTCTATTACCGGTAATTATTCATCTCTCAGCGATTCGGCGGGGTTCTGACTGGCGGCCAGCCAGCTTTGAATGCTTACGGTAATCAAAGCGACAACCAGTGCGAACAGTCCGGCCAGTGCAAAGATCCACCAGCTCAAATCAGTCCGGTATGCAAAGTTCTGAAGCCATCTGTCCATTGCATACCAGGCAACAGGTATAGATATAACAAATGCTGCGGCAACCCATTTGAGAAAGTCCATATTCAGAAGGGCCATCACTTCCCATCTCTTTGCCCCGTTCACTTTACGGATGCCTATCTCCTTGGTCCGGCGGAAAGTGTCGTAAAGGGTAATCGTGAAAAGACCGATCATTGTTATAATTATTGCAAATCCTGTGAAAAGACTATAAATGGTGGAAAGCCGCTTCTCTCCTTCATACAGTTCCCCGATATCATCTTCAAGAAAGGAGTAATCGAAAGGTACCCCGGGGTTTACCTTCTCATAAAGTTCACCCAGAAACTGCAAGCCTTCTGAAACCTGCCCCTCTTAAAACCTTATAAGGAAATCAAGGTTCATATCATCGAAAAAGACCATGATAAGAGGCTGCGGCCTTGCAGAGAGGTGCTCAAAGTTGAAATCCCTTACAACCCCTATTATTTCAAAATCATCCATCATAACTTCCCAATACCTGTTTACCAGAAACACATCTTCCGGGTCATCGATATTCCAGTGGTTTTTAGCAGACTGATTTATAACAACCTTGCTTTCTCTTGACCTGTCCCTCTCTTCATCGAAAAACCTGCCTTCAACTATATCCAGACCTAGCAGTTCGTCATAACCCGGCGTCACTCCAAGTCCGCTGTAAGTTTCATAATCATCATCAACACCCCTGAGCTTCCATGGCATGGAAAATGGCTCAAGGGGTGAATCACCCCTGCAGAAACCTGCAATGGCCGGATTTGCATTCAGCTCATTCAGAATATACTGGTAATTAGCCTCCCTTTCCTCCAGCTCCTTCATGCGCTCTTCCCTGCTTCCGGCAGCAACACGGAAAGGGAAGAACTTCATCCTTGCAATGTTCTCATCCCTGAACCCCAGGTCTTTGTCTAGCATCAGCGAAAGCTGCTTCCCTACCACAACCGATGAAACAAAGAGTATTATGGTAAGTGCAAACTGTGCGGTCAATATCAGCTTTTGCCTGTAGAGATAACGCCCTGACAATATATTGTTTTTCAGTCCTACAATGGCAGGCACCCTGAAAGATAAAACCGCAGGATAGATCAGTGCAAAGAGTGCCAGGATGAACAAGATTCCCCCATTCAGCAATAAAATGTTCCACGGCAGCGGATCGAGGGGAATGTTTGTGAGGTTGTTGAAATAGGGGAGTACATACAGGAAGGCTAATGTAACAATAAAAGCTGAAAGGATTACAATCAGCATGAATTCGACAATTCTCTGAACCAGGATCTGCCTGCGCCCGGCCCCGTTAATTATGGTAACGCCAATGTTTTTTATCCAGCTGTTAATATTGATGATCTGCAGGTTTGAAAAATTGAGCGCTGATATAACCGCTATTACTGCAATAATTACAATGAGGATAAAGATGGCGGTTCTGTCACCATAGCGGGAGATGAGGTAGCTGTCACCACTGAGCTTGTCACCGCTGAAATATATGTCGGTAAAAGGTATAATATCGGTCTTGCTGTCGGTAAACTGGACATGAACCTCTCCGATATCACTGATTTTTTCAGAAAAGGCTTCTTTATTGAAACCGCTTCCTGCCAGCAGGAAGTCTGCCCCGTGTCTGTTGAATTGAGCGGAGTGGGAGGGGAGAATTATGTCAAAAGTAACAGAGCTGTTAGGGGGAGGGTCTTTTATAACACCTCTTATTGTGTAGAGTGTTGTTTCATCGGCAATAACGGTGACCGGCTCACCCATCGGATCAGTATCCCCGAAAACAGTCCGGGCATATTGACCGGTTATTATTGCTGAATTGGGATCGGAGAGAACGGTTTTTTCATCGCCCCTTAAAAGAGGGAAATCAAAAATTTCAAAAAAGGTGCTGTCTGCAACCAATACTCCAGGCAAAAAAGTGGATTCCGAACGGATAAGTCTTGCCTCTCCTTCCCGGTATTTCATAAGTGTAACCAGATTCTCAATTTCCGGGTAGTCCCTGTGATCGAAATTCAGTATTCCGGATGGGGAAAAAGAACTCGGCCTGCTCCGGTCAGATTCCTGTATGGTTGTCATATAGATATCATCGCTGCGATCATGAAATTTGTCGGTTGACAACTCATTGTGCACAAAAGTTATAAGGAGGGAAATGCATAAAGTGCCAAGGGAAATTGTGATAAGGCTTCCTGCAAAGATCAGCCGTCCTGCCTGAAAGTTGCGGATCGCCATTTTAATGTAATGCAGTAACATAGATTACAGGGAAGTTTTGATTTATATACTAAAGGATTACCTTATCTTTCTCTTTTCTCAGGTTCTCGGTTATGATTTTGCCGTCGAACAGGTTGACAATGCGATGGGCAAACTCCGAATCGTGTGGTGAGTGGGTGACCATAACAATGGTTGTACCCTCCCTGTTGAGTCCGGTTAGCAGGTTCATTACCTCCAGTCCGTTTTTGGAGTCAAGGTTCCCTGTGGGTTCATCGCAGAGTATCAGTTTGGGGTTCAGCACAACTGCCCTGGCAATGGCAACTCTTTGCTGCTGGCCACCTGATAGTTGCTGGGGGAAATGGTTCCTGCGGTGACTGATTTTCATGCGTTCCAGTACGGCTTCAACCATCTCCTTCCTTTTTTGCCCCTTTATTCGCAGGTAAACGAGGGGCAGTTCAACATTCTCGCGCACGGTTATCTCGTCAATCAGGTTGAAACTTTGAAAGACAAACCCGATATTACCTTTGCGCAGGTCGGTTCGCCGGCTCTCCCCCAGCTTCCCCACTTCAGTCCCGTCAAAGTAATACTCCCCTGAAGTTGGATTGTCAAGCATTCCAAGAATGTTCAGGAGGGTGGACTTTCCGCAGCCTGAAGGCCCCATCACGGCCACGAATTCCCCTTTTGCAACCGTAAAGTTTACCTTGTTCAATGCCTGTGTTTCAACTTCATCGGTGCGGAAGATCTTGTCAAGTTCAACAGTTTTTATCATTTTGCCGATTTTTATAAAAGTGGTTTATACCAATAACGTTTTATAAATTAACTACCGCCAACGCTGCTCCATCAATTAACTATTGCCAACACTGTCCCATCAATTAACCACTGCCAACGCTGCCCCATCAATTAACTTATACCATTATCAACTAGAGCCAATACCGTGCCATAATGTTTTTATAATGGAATTCAGGTTTTAAGCCATTAGTAAACCTTCCTGCCTGTAAAATATTTTTACAGATATGTGACAAATTTTTTGACACATTTTTTTGGAATTGCAAATTCTCATGGCTAATTTTGAAGGAAAAGAAAAACAATATGTCAAGGGGCAATATATTGGTAGCAGATGACAGCAAGAATGTGCTTATTGCCCTTGATATGCTTCTCTCGCCGGAATTTGACAATGTAACCTGCATCTCCGGCCCCAAAACCCTGGCTTCGGAGCTTCGGCAAAGATCTTACAATGTTGTGTTGCTCGACATGAATTTCAAACCCGGTGCCAACACCGGGAATGAAGGCCTTTACTGGCTTAAAAGAATCAAACGGGAGCATCCGGGCATATCGGTTGTACCCATTACCGCTTACGGCGATGTTGAACTGGCTGTAAGGGCACTGAAGGAGGGTGCAACTGATTTTGTTCTGAAGCCGTGGGACAACAACAAACTGCTGGCCACAGTCCGTTCTGCTGCCCAGCTCAGCATATCGAAAAATGAGGTTAACAACTTGCGCAACAGGGAGAGGGAGCTTAAAAGCAACTTCAACAGGGAAGAGAAGGAAATTGTCGGCAAATCCCCGGAGCTTGCAAATGTACTCAAACTGGTAGATAAGGTTGCCGGGACAGACACAAATGTGCTTGTAACCGGTGAGAACGGTACAGGAAAGGAGTTGATAGCAAGGAGAATACACAGTTTGTCCCCACGAAGACAGGAACTGATGGTTACCGTCGATATGGGTGCATTATCCGAAACACTATTTGAAAGTGAGTTGTTCGGACATGTGAAAGGGGCGTTTACCGACGCACGGGATGACAGGAGAGGAAAGTTTGAGCTTGCCTCGGGCGGCACTCTTTTCCTTGATGAGATATCAAACCTTCCTTTCAACCTGCAGTCAAAAATGCTTGCATCATTACAAAACAGGGAGATTACAAGGGTGGGGTCAAATACCCCGGTTCCATTAGATATACGGTTAATTAGCGCTACCAACAGGGATCTGAATGCAATGGCAGAAGAAGGCCTGTTCAGGAAAGACCTGTTGTACCGTATAAACACCATCCGGATAGAGATTCCCCCTCTGCGAAACAGGAAGAAGGATATCCCGGTGCTGGTGGACTATTTCCTGGAAAAATATTCCGCCAGATACAGCAAATCACCCCTTGAGATAACTGAAGAGGCTATGGGATGGCTTATTGAATACAGATGGCCGGGCAATGTAAGGGAACTTCAGCACGCCGTTGAAAGGGCTGTGATATTAAACGAGTCGGGCAGACTGACTATAGGCGACTTCTTTCATGGTTCACCCGAATTGGGTGAAACTGATATGGACATAATGAGACTGGATGAAATGGAAGAGAAGATGATCAGAATGGCAATTGAAAGAAATGCGGGAAATATAAAGGCCGCCGCCGAACAGCTGGGCATAACAAGGCAGACCATTTACAATAAAATGAAAAGAGCCGGGATAATCAGTCCGGA